>JAPLUJ010000352.1 GCA_026397695.1 Verrucomicrobiota bacterium
ATCGGAATCTGCTCAATTCCAAGTGGGCGCGCTACCCGTGGCACGGTTGCCCGTGCTGCGTGGGCAACATTTCCAGGACGCTGCTGATGCTGCCCACCTGGATGTATGGCAAGAGTGCCGAGAGCATTTACGTCAACCTGTTTATCGGCAGCACGGTGACGGTCCGGAACGTCGCCGGCACCGACGTCGGGATGGTGCAGGTCACGGACTATCCCTGGAGTGACAAGGTTTCCATCACCGTTAATCCTGCGGTCGAAAAGACCTTCAGTGTCCGGGTCCGGGTGCCCAACCGCAGTGTCAGCGATCTCTACGCCGGCACACCGGAGGCCGACGGCATCACGGCGATTGCGGTCAACGGTTCCACCATTACCCCCCCGATGGAAAAGGGTTATGCCGTGATCGCCCGCAATTGGAAGGCCGGTGACAAGATCGATGTCGTGCTGCCGATGAAGATCCAGCGAGTCAAGGGAATCGACAAGATCGCCGCAACTCGTGGCCGGGTGGCGCTGCGCTATGGTCCGCTGATCTATAATGTCGAGCGCGTTGATCAGGATGTTGAAAACGTGCTCAGCCCCCAAGCATCCTTGAACACCGAGTGGCGGGCTGACTTTCTGGACGGAGTGATGGTCATCAATGGCACCTGGGCCAACGGCTCAAAGTTGCTGGCAATCCCCCACTACGCGCGGGAGAACCGCCCACTCGATACTTCCAAAGATCGTTCCGTTGTCAGGTCGGCAGTCTGGTTGAAGGACCAGTGAGCCTACTGCGTGCTGCATAATCCATGCGCAACGCAGCGATCCTGTTAGTCGCATCAATCAAACTTCTCATCAAACGGTGTGGCGGACAGCACCCAATCCTCCGCCAGGACCCGGGTGATCTCGAATTGCCGGGACTCCGCGCCCGCCGTCCTGCGGATTTCCACAGTCAAGCGGTGAGTCTTTTCGTCATCCGAAAAAATCCGCTCCATCGCCTTGGCCTGGGGCGAATCCACCCGGCAGTACCCGCACAGCAGGTCTTGCCCGTTGGGCAACAACGCACTCGATTCGGGTGAGCCAATGCCAAAGCAAATCCATCGGCTTTCGTCCTTGAACGGACCGTTATAGTAGGTGTCCTTGGCCACGAAAACGCGCACCTGAGCAACATCCTCCCGCCCCTCCAATAGATCCTTCCAAGGCGGCCTGCTGGTTCTTGCGTAGGCGTCGAAATCCACCTTCCAGACGCCCTCCTCATCGGGTGTTAGAAATGCCAACCGGGCGCTGGGTTCATCCTTTCCCGAGTAAACGGTCAATACTCCCTCCAACAGCAACCCGTCCACATCCATGCTGGTGAGCCAGACGCTGCGGTCGAAGCAACCATCCCGGGCGGTGGATTCCGCGAGGAATTCCACCACTTCGGCGGGGGTCGCTCCGCCAAGGCGGAAAAAGGTTGCCACTTTTGCCGGATCCCGAATGGCGAGAGCCCGTTTCACCAGATCAAGCGCAACGTCCTCAGTGGGTGACACGAATTTGGAGACGATCCTCACGTCCATTTCCGAACGTGTCACATCCGCCGCAGGTTGCAGGCGTCTGTGTGAGCGCAGCCAGAACATCATGAATCCACCGATCACCAACAGGGTCGTTAGAGAGAGTATCACTGACCACGTCACAATCATGCTGTGTCGGGCGGCAGCCGTGGCTGATAAACCATTCCCCGCCACCATTCTGCGGTGAAACATCTGTCCGCCCATGCTCGCTTCAGGACTCCGCAGCTGTTTCACCTTGCCCAGCTTGAGCACGTCTGCCGGCGGGGCGTGCTCGGTCTGGACATCACGTTGGATATTGGCGGGCTCCATGGAAATCGTGGGGACGGGATGGTGGCCAATAATCAACGCGGAATCATCGTTATGCGCAAGCGGTCGTAACGGTCTTGCGGACGGAACAACCAGCCCGGTTGGCGATCTAACATCTCATGCCCGGTGAGCATGAATTCGGGAAGAAATTGGTTGCTGTTAGGCTCGTAAACCTCCCGTCCGGTGTAATAACCGTGGATGCGATACTCCGCATTGTTATCGAAGCCATAGCTCTGCTCAGGCGGTCCGTTTTCCGATATCCGGTCCGGCGTGGACTTCTTATCCTCGCGCATGACCACGAGTTTTGCCCCGCTCCATGGTTGCCGGGGTTGGCGCAAATACCCCCAAAAACGGGTTTTTTCGACGAAGTATCGCCTCCCGTAATAGAAATTTCCGGTGGGTTCCGCGGCGATCCTCGCGTCCCGTTCCTCGACCGATGGCCCCCCCAGGTTGCCTGATCCCAGCGACGATGTGCCGCACTGGGTCAGCACGCAGCACAGCGCCGACAAGGTCACGATCTTCCATGCAAAGGTTAACATACGGCGGAAAATAAGCACGCATCCCGCCATCCGGCAAGCACCGAAACCGGCTCATGCGTCATTTGAAATTTTCATCGAATGGCGTGGCGGACATCACCCAATCCTCCGCCATGACCCGCGTGATCTCGAACTGCCTGTCTCCCGCGCCCGCAGTCCGCCGGATCTCCAAGGTTGCCCGTTTCAGGTTATTGTTGTCGGAAATCACTTGCTCCGTGAACCCCAGCCGCTCCATGGCCACCGCCTGCGGGGAACGCCTCCGGCAGTAACCAAACAAATTCACCTCCAAATCGGGGGAAGCCATGCCATAACAGACCCACTCTTTATCATCGCTGAAGATACCGTTGTAATAGCTGTCCTGCGCGATCACGACACGCACAAGTCCTTGCCCGCTCTTCATCGCCAGCAGCTCGTTCCATGACGGATTAACCGTCCGCGCAAAGGCGTCAAAATCGATTTTCCAATGCCCTTTTTCATTGGGCATCAACAGCGCCAGGCGATTGTGCGGCTTGTCTCTCAGCAGGGTGTTCACGGCGACTCCGTCGATTAACAGGTTGTTCACATCCATGCTGCTGAGCCAATGATAGCCGATGATTGCGCCATCCAGCGCCTCCATGTTCCGCAGAAAATCGACCACCACCCCGGGGTTGGCGGATCCAAGGTGGAAAAACTCCTCCACCTTGTCGGGGTCGCTGACCTTGAGCGCCTGCTTTACCAAATCCAAGGCGGCAGACTGTGATGGGGATTTGAATCTGGAGATGACGCGCTCTTGGACCCCGGGGGTGGCCGCATGCTCACTCACGTCCGCTCCATCATGATCCATGCCGAAAAGCAGCCACAGCCACACGGCGATACTCAAGACGCCTATGGTGACCACCACTAACACCACTGACCACACCACGATCACCCTCCGCCGCCTGCTCCGTTTGCGCCTGGTGCCTGCGCCGTGCCTTCTTCCCCGCCGGATCAACTTCCGCAGCCCCGTGCCCGGAGCACGCGCGAGACGCCCGAGGCTCGGCGCGTCCCCAAGTGTCCGGTCAATGCGCTTGGCACGCACGGCTCGCTGAATATCATGGTGGTTCATGTTAGAAATGAGCATTATGCGGGATGACCGTGATCCGCAAGCATGAATCGCCACGCCTCCTAATTGATGGATTCCCTGCTTGGCAGACGCCCGCAAGCCGCCGATGCTGCCGCCATGTCGCGCATCCTGATCACCTTGGGAGACCCCGCCGGAATCGGCCCTGAAGTCATCGAACGGGCCTTGAACTCCGGTCAATTGCCTAACGGATTTGAGTTCGTGGTGCTGGGCGACCGCCGCGCGGGCACCCCCGGCCAACCGGATGCCCGCTCGGCCGCCGCCGCCATGGCCGCGCTGGATCAAGCGGTCGGGGAACTCAAAAATGACCGGGCTGCCGCCGTCGTCACGGGACCTGTATCCAAGGAGGGTCTGCAAGCCATCGGCTTCCGCTTTGCTGGCCAGACGGAGTATTTCGCGCACGCATTCGGCGTTGAGGATTTCGGCATGTTGCTCACCGGTGCCACCCTAACGGTTGGACTGGTGACGATTCACGAACCACTCGTTAGAGTGCCGGAGTTGCTCAGCGTGGACCGGATCTATCGGACCGGCCTGCGCACCGCCGGGTTTCTCCGGTGCCGTGGCATCGCCCGTCCGCGCATCGCGGTGGCCGGACTCAACCCGCATGCCGGCGAAAACGGGGCCTTCGGCGACGAGGAAACCCGTGTCATCCTGCCAGCCATCCATCGCTTGAACGCCAACGCAGCGGGAATTTTCAGTGGACCAGCAGTGCCCGACGCGGTCTTCCGCGAGGCGGCACACGGCCAATTCGATGCCGTGCTGGCAATGTATCACGACCAGGGATTGATCCCCCTCAAACTGCTGGATTTTGACAACGCGGTGAATGTCACCCTCGGCCTGCCAAAACCCCGCACCAGCCCGGACCATGGCACCGCCTTTGCCATCGCCGGCCAAAGCCTCGCGGATCCGTCGTCCATGATCGCCGCCATCCAACTCGCCTGCCAACTCGCCTGACCCGTGTTCTGACCGTCTTTGTTGATGACCCTCATGCCGGCGCGCCCTGCCTGATGGTATGGTGCCCACAAAAAAGGCACGGCTTTAACAGCCGTGCCGTTTCTGGTGGATCTATCCAGAATCTCTTACGCGCGCCTGCGGCGCAGGCCCAAGGCCGCCGCGCCCATCACCCACAGGGCGATGCTGCTCGGCTCGGGGACGATAGTGATGGCCAAACCGTTGGTCGTGTCGTAGGTGGTCTTGCCGCCCACGGACGGGTTGATGGTTGATCCGAAAACCGTCATCACTCCATTCGGCAGAACCCCTCCGGGGACCGCCCACTCCAACTGCGTTCCAGTCCCATCCGTATTGTAAAGGATGCCGAGAGGGGACTGATTCTGCGTGTCGAACTGCGGATCGGCACCGCCAATGAACTCATGATCGTGCCTGGAGACGAGGACGTTCTGGAAGTAGTGCGCGTCAATCAATTCGTCAATGCCGGTCAAGCCGCTTGCAATGTAATAGCTGGCCGATGAATTGGCACCACCGGGCGTATAATCAAAATTGAGCATGTAAGCTTCGGAGAAAGTGGTGATCGAAGGCGCTGCCGCGATCGTCATCAGGAAATAGTTGGTATTGCCTTCCGTGACGAATTTGACCGACAGGATGTCCGTTGCCAATCCACCCGAACTATTGTCACTGGCGCTGTCCGAAATGGTCACAACACCTGCGGCCCCCCAGTTGGCGAGCACCGCGGCTTGCGTGAAACCAGTAAGCAACCCGGCAAGGACAGTCAAAGAAACCAGTTTTTTCATATTCTTGTTTTTTCTAACGGATGTGTTTGGGAGAGTCGGTTGACAATGGAATCAGAAGTGTTCAGCAGAATCCAAATGCGAATGCCGCGCTCACACCGCTGATATCCGTGCGCAAATAAAACCGCTTTGCCCTCCTGCCGCAAGAAAAAAATCAGGCGAATTAAAAAAATCATAACTGACTTATTTTGAAAGAATTGGGGCAATTATATTCACTGAAGGAAGAAATCGACCGAGCATCGGCACTGTTGGGGGCAAGTTCATCCGCCGCTCATTGGCGGCTTTCGTCACAGGGAGCGGCGGCGAGCACCCAATCCTCGGCCAGAACCCGGTGATCTCGAAATGCCTGGGTTTTACGCCATCCAACTCGCCTGACCCGTGTTCTGATCGTCTTTGTTGATGACCCTCATGCCGGCGCGCCCTGCCTGGGGTGCCCACAAAAAAGGCACGGCTCCAACAGCCGTGCCGTTTCTGGTGGATCTATCCAGAATCTCTTACGCGCGCCTGCGGCGCAGGCCCAAGGCCGCCGCGCCCATCACCCACAGGGCGATGCTGCTCGGCTCGGGGACGATAGTGATGGTCAAGCCGATGGTCACGTCGTGGGTGACCTTGCGATTGATGGCCGGGTTGATGGTTGATCCGAAAACCGTCATCACCCCATTGGGCAGAACTCCTCCGGGGACCGCCCACTCCAACTGCGTTCCACTCGCATCCGTATTATATAGGATGCCGAGTGCGGACTGATTCTGCGTGTTGAACTGCGGATTGGCACCGCCAATGTAATCATGATAGTCCCTGCCGAGGAGGTTGTTCAGGGAATAATGCGCGTCAATCAATGTGTCAATGCCAGTCAAGCCGTTCGCAATGTAATCGCTGCCCGCTGCATTGGCGCCACCGGACGTATAATCCAAATTGAGTATGTATGCTTCAGAGAAGCTGGTGGGCGAAGGCGCCGCCGCAAGCGTCATCAGGAAATAGTTGGTATTGCCTTGCGTGACGAATTTGACCGACAGGATGTCCGCAGCCAAGCCCCCCCCATTTTGGTCGCCGGAGGTGTCCGAAATGGTCACAACACCTGCGGCCCCCCAGTTGGCGATCAACGCGCCTTGCGCGAAACCTGCAAACAATCCCACAAGGACAGCCAAAGAGCCCAGTTGTTTCATATTCTGTTTTCTAATGGATCGGTTTGGCTGGATGAGCTGGCGACGGAGACACGCAGATGTCCCGCTTGCCCACATGCAAATGCCGCAGCACGCCGCTAACATTCGTGCGCAATAAAATCAAAACATCCTCCCGCCGCAAGGAAAAAATGCACAAATAATGTAAAATCGTGGATTTGCCCGGTTTTCCCCCGTTTCCAGATACGCAACCACAATGATAATCGACTCCAGATCAACTGGTTGCTGGATTGCCGCTCTCTCCCATGGGCGCGCCGCTGCTTCCGCCAGGTCCGGCCCCGTCAGTCCTCGGCATGCCGCCCGCGGCCTTGATAGGAAACCGCGAAAACCGCGAAGCACCCGGCGATCATGGCCGCCAGAATAATCCAGAACAGCGTCCATCCCCGGCCGTCGGGCGTGAAGCATTGACTACGCAACCAGCCACAAACCATGGCTCCTAACAGCGGGCCCACACCGCCGGTCACCATGGAGAGCAAGCCCTGCGCCTGCCCTTTCATCCCGGGTTCCACCCGCCGGTCCAGAAATACCTGCGCCGTGATGAAATAAAAGGTGTAACACACGCCGTGCAAAGCGATACCCGCGATGTGCCAGAAAATCAATCCGCTCACACCCGCATACGCGCTCATGGCAAACCGCAGCACCGATAACCCTAACGCCCACAGCAACACGGTCTTCACGCGGAACCGCATCATCACCGTGCCCACCAGCAACATGCTCACCACTTCCAACACTTGGGCGATGGTCATGGTGCCCGTCGGATGGGGATCGCCCAGCACCTTCAAAAACTCCGGACCGTACATGTAAAACGCCGAGAGCGGTATGGAGAACAATGCCGTCACCAGGAAAAAAACGCGGTGATCGCGCTGTTTCATCAATGAAAAAGCATTCAGCCCGAGACGGCTTTTCAGTGATGTGTTTTGACCAAGCGGTGGCGTGTGCGGCAACAGGAATGCCCCCACCCCCGCCAGCAAACGGGTGACCCCCGAGGCGTAGCCCGCCAGCGGGCTGGTATCCGCGTGCAAGACATAACTCGTGATCAGCCCGCCGGCCACCCATCCCAGCGTCGCCCCCACCCGGACGAGCGGAAATTGGCGCTCGCCGTGCGTCAGAGACGTCAGCGCAATGGTCGCCATCAGTCCCCAGGACGGTCCGGAAAAAAGCGAATACATCCCTAACAGCCCGACGAACCAAGCCGGATGCCAACCCGCATCGAGCGTGCCAAACGCCGCCACCAGCAACACCGCACAGATCAGCGAGGACCACGCGAACAGCCGGTCCGCCGGCATTCGCTGGTCGGCCAAGGCCCCGCCGATCAACGGTGAGATCAAGGCACAAAGCGGCAGCACCACAAACACCGCCGCCACCCAATCACCCATGCCCCGCGCTCCCAGGATGTTGGTCAATGCCGGCAACCAGAACCCCGGCGTCATCCCGTGAAAGAAAAAAACCACCCACAACGTGGTGAAAACCACCCTGGGATTCGTCCGCATGTTTTCAACGCCTCGCACCTGCACGAGTCTATCCCACAGGAGTTCGTTGGGAAAGGAGGATCCTGAATATCTCCGCTGCACTACGGTGATGGAGACAATGGAAGCAACCGCACACGCGCCGCCGCCATCTGCTTGCGTTGGGGATTTCTGCTGGTCGCGAGCATCTGGCGACGCGGAGCCGCAAAAAGGCTCGGGCGTGTCATCGCACGTGCAGGCTTGCTTTTCTCAACGCGGCAGGCGTAGAAACCCGGCACACAGAGCTGCATGGCCAAGACAATCCTCCTGATCGGCACGCTTGACACCAAAGGCGCGGAATACGCTTACGTCCGCGATCTCATCGCCGGCCGCGGTCATCGCACGATCCTTCTCGATGCCGGAGTTGTCGGCGAGCCGTCGTTCGTGCCCGACATCAGCGCCGCCCAGGTCGCTGCAGCCGGCAACAGCAGCCTCGACGCCTTGCGCGTGCAAGCCGACCGCGGTGCCGCACTCGACGTGATGACGCGCGGCGCGGCGAACCTCGCTGCACGACTCTACGCCGAGCACCGTTTCGACGGCGTGCTGGCGATGGGCGGCTCCGGAGGCACGGCACTTGGCGCGGCGGCGATGCGCGCGTTGCCCGTCGGCGTGCCGAAGCTGTTGCTTTCCACGCTCGCGTCGGGCGACGTGCAACCGTTTGTCGGCATCAAGGACGTCACGATGATGTATTCGGTCGTGGACATCGCCGGCCTGAACCGCCTGTCACGCCGCATCCTCGCCAACGCTGTCGGCGCGATCTGCGGCATGGTCGAGCAAACCGTTCCCGTCATCGCCGACAAACCGCTCATCGCCGCAACGATGTTTGGCGTCACCACGCCGTGCGTCAACACCCTGCGCGAGCAACTGGAACGCGGCGGCTTCGAAGTGCTGGTTTTCCACGCCACCGGCAGCGGCGGACGCTCAATGGAAAGTCTGATAGAGGCCGGCTTCATCGCAGGCGTGGCCGACGTAACGACAACCGAATGGTGCGACGAACTGGTCGGCGGCGTGTTGAGCGCGGGACCGCACCGGCTCGAAGCCGCGGCGTGCGCGGCCATTCCGCAGGTCGTCTCCTGCGGCGCGCTGGACATGGTGAATTTCTGGGCGATGGAAACCGTGCCGGCGCAGTTCCAGTCGCGCACTCTCTACCAGCACAGCCCCGACGTCACGCTCATGCGCACCACGCCCGCAGAGTGCGCGAAGTTGGGCGGGATCATCGCCGCCAAGCTCAACGCCGCCAAAGGCCCGACGGCGCTGTTCTTGCCGCTGCGGGGCGTGAGCGCGATTGATCGCGAGGGCCAGCCATTTCACTTGCCAGCGGCGGACACTGTGTTATTCGAGGCGTTGCGGAGAAGCGTCCGACCTCCGGTTGAATTGATAGAACTGGATTTGCACATCAACGATCCCGCTTTCGCCGCAGCGATGGCGGAAAAGTTGTTGGCACTAATGAAAAAACGAGGAGACTGAGATATGCCATTCATTTCACGAGAGGAATCATTACGCCGGCTGCGTGCACAGGTGGCGGCGGGTCGGCCGATCATCGGCGCGGGCGCAGGCACGGGCATCTCGGCGAAGTTCGCCGAACGCGGCGGCGTGGATCTCATCATCATCTACAACTCCGGTCGTTATCGCATGGCGGGGCGCGGCAGTCTGGCGGGCCTGCTCTCCTACGGCGATGCCAACGCCATTGTGCAGGAGATGGCCAGCGAGGTGTTACCCGTCGTCAAGGACACGCCGGTGTTGGCGGGCGTCTGCGGCACGGATCCGTTCCGGCTGATGCCGGTGTTCTTGAAGGAACTCAAGGCGATGGGCTTTGACGGCGTGCAAAATTTTCCGACGGTGGGTCTCTTCGACGGCGTCTTCCGCGCCAACATCGAGGAAACCGGCATGGGCTACGGACTGGAGGTCGAGATGATCCGCCAGGCGCGCGAACTCGACATGCTGACGTGCCCCTACGTTTTCAATCCCGACGAGGCGCGCGCAATGGCTGCGGCCGGCGCCGACGTGCTCGTGCCACACATGGGGTTGACAACGAAAGGTGTCATCGGCGCACACACGGCGCTGACCCTGATCGAGTCCGCCCGGCGCGTCCAGGCGATGCGCGACGCGGCCGTGGCCGTGAACCCGGACATCCTCGTGCGCTGTCACGGCGGGCCGATTGCCGAACCGGCGGACGCGCAGTTCGTCTTCGAGCACACCACCGGCATCGCTGGTTTCTTCGGCGCGAGCAGCATCGAGCGGCTCGCGGTCGAACCAGCCATCGAAGACCAGTCGCGGCAGTTCAAGAATCTCACTATGAAAGGAAACCAACCATGAACGGACAATTCGTTATCGGCAGTGAAATCGTGCGTGACCAACTTGACTGGGGCGAAATGGGCTGGATCAGCCGCCCGGCGTCCACGCAGGCAAAGAATATTTGTCAGATCGCCGTCACTCTGGAGCCGGGCTTCGGCCACAACTTCCACAAGCATCCACGGCAGGAAGAAGTCATCCACGTCATGGCCGGCGAGATCGAGCAGTGGCTCGAAACCGGGAAACGCACGCTCAAAGTCGGCGACTCGGTGTTCATCGGGCCGGATGTAGTCCATGCGTCATTCAACGTTGGCACGCAGACGGCGAAGTTGCTCGTCGTGCTCTCGCCGTGCGTTGGCGATGGCGGCTATGAGTTGGTGGATGTGAGCGCTCAGGCACCTTGGAACACTCTGAAGCAACCCTGAACTCGCAGCCCTCACATCCCGCGGAAAAGTTTCTGGCTGCCGGCATCGATCACCAGCCTGAGCCATGTTCCGACAAGGCCCTTGTTGACGCGGCATCGCGTCATTTGCAAAACGGGTGGAGCATAGCGGATTCGAACCGCTGACCTTTTCATTGCGAAGGGTAAATTGAATAATTTTAAATCGCGTATTATCAAAGGTATATAGAATTTCGATGGAGATAGCGCTTGCCAGTTGCCTATAAAGTTGCCAATAGATTTTGCATGGCCCGCCGCAAATCCACCGAACGCTTTTGCATCAACGAGTTCACGAATGCCTCGGGCAACACGTCATGGCGGGTCAGCGGAACCCGCCCCGATGGCACCCGCGTGCGTCAGAACTTTGCGAACAAGGCCGAGGCACTGCAAGCCCAAGCTCAGGAGGAAAGCGATGCCGCCGGGGTTCCGGACCAACGGCGGTCACAGCGGACCACTTTAACTCCACAGCAGTTGTCGGATGCGGAGGTCGCCGTCCGCGCCGCGCCCCACCGCCCGCTCTCAGGTGCTGTCTCCCGCCTCGCCGACATGGAAGCACGCGCCATGGCCAAGGGAGGTGATCTGGATGCCGCCCTGGCATTCTTTGAATCCCATTACCGCCCGGAGGTCAGGGAAATATCCGTGATGAATGCCCGCAACGAATTCATCGAGTCCCGTGTCAACCTGTCGCCGAAAACCTTGATTGGATACAAAAGCAGCACCGGCCTATTGCTCAGCCCCGACCCCAACAAATCACTCCAATGTTTCACGGTCGCCGACATTGAGACCATCCTGGTACGCTACGACAACATCAACACCAAGAAGACCCATCGACGATTGTTCTCCGTGTTTTTCGGATGGGCGGTGCGCCACCACTATTGCCTGGAGGATCCGTGCAAGCGGCTCGACCGGTTGCCCAAAGCCATAACCCATATCTCGATCCTGTCGCCGGCTGAGGTGGGGCGGTTGCTGACTGCGGCCATTCGCTATCAAGACGGCGCGGCGGTGGCGGGCATCGCCATTGCGTTGTTCGCAGGGTTGCGACCCAGCGAACTGGCGGACCTCACATCCGGTGATGTCAATGGCGAGCGCATCAGGGTCAGCGGCGGCAAGATGCGCAGGAAAATCAAACGCACTGTGCCAATCCCGCCGAACCTCGCGGCTTGGCTTGCGAAATATCCATTCCGCGGACTGCCGGGCGGATGGGATCACAAAATGAAGATACTCAAGGCCGCGACCAATGCCCGCAACTGGGTGCAGGACATCCTCCGCCACACGTCTATCAGCTATCAGGCGGAACGCGACAAGAACGAGGGCCTGACCGCCTTCAACAACGGCACGTCCAAGCAGATGATGGACAGTCACTATCGCGATGTCATCGACAATCCGGCGGCGATCAAGGCCTTCTGGGCGATGACACCCGGCACCCTGCCGAAAAACATCGAAGTAACGCTGCCCTCCGAAAACAAAGTCGCGTGGCCTTCAAGGGCGAGGCTGGCCAAGCTCGTCATGCAAAAACCCATGATGCATCTGGCGAAGGATCTCGGCGTTAGCGACGTCGCCATCAAGAAGCACTGCGTGAAGACCGGGATCGCCTTGCCGCCGCCGGGCCACTGGCAGCGGCAGAAAGAACGCTGACCGGCTCACCCCGGATCAAGTTTGCCATCCGAACGCCATCGGCAAAAAGGTCCGCCCTTTAAGCGTTCAAGGGTGCGTGGATTCCGGTTCGTGCAGCGGGCTTGAATGAATTGCCCTGGTCCAGATGCGCTGCAAGGCCAACTCGAAACGTCGCGCAAAGCCGCGCGTGTCGAACAACTGCGAACCACGCAACGGCTCGCGCAACATGGCATGCAAAAGAGCAAGACGCCCGCGGTCTACCGCCAATGATCCAGCGATCCCACGATATTCCTCAAACGTCGCTGCAACCCACTCGGGATGGCCGGCCGCATGCAGCAAGGACGCCCCGGTCCTGCTTGCGTGAGATTCACCTAACAACGTCACCACCGGCACGCCCATCCACAGGGCTTCACACGTGCTGGTCACCCCGTGATAGGGAAATGTGTCCAGCGCGATGTCCACATCCCCATACATGGCGCGATGAGCGGCTTGCGAGTCGACGAATCCCCGCAGTTCCAACCGTTCCTTGCCAATGCCACGTGCGGCAAACTCGGTGTGGACCCACCCGCACATCTCGGTGCATGCCAGCGCCCGCGCCTTGAGCAGCAATCGCGAACCCGCCACCTCATGCAGCAGTTGCCCCCACTGGTCTAGCAGCACAGGATTCCATTTCGAAGAATCGTTGAAACACCCGAAAGTGACCGGCGCATTCTGGCAGGCATTGCGTTGGGGCAGCGGGTCGTCCGCGAGCGGATCAAAGGCCAGAAAACATCCATCAACCCGCGCAATTCCGCCCGACATTGGATCACCCTCAGCGCCGAGGGGTGAACTCCAGGCATCGAGCATCCGGCAGTAGATGGATTTCAATCCCAAACCGCTTGGATAACCCAGCCACGCCACCTGCAATGGGGCAGCCCGCATTGCCAGCACCGCAGGCCTCGCCCCCTCGAACAAACCCGCACAGTCGATCAGGACATCCACTTCATCGCTCCGGATCCGCGAGACCAGCGCCGCGTCTGTTAAAGCGGACGAATCCCGCCAGCCATCCGTCGCCAACTGGAAAAAAGCCGTGATTTCATCATGAACATCCGCAAGGGAATAGCAAAGGACCGTAAACTGGCTGCGGTCCATGGCGCGAATCAACGGCAGCAGGAAATGTGCCACCGAGTGCCGACGCATGTCGGGTGATAGAAATCCCACCCGCAACGGTCCGCTGGATGAATTGTGGTCACGAAAAGGCATGGGTGCGGGTTGTCCAGCAGACTTTTCAAGTGCCGCTGCAAACCGTTGATGCTGCCGCAACACATCCCGGCCGCCGAGGTCCGGTCGATAGTTGGCCAGCACTGCGGCCACCCGTTGGACCCCCGGATCGTCGGGCAGCGCATCCACCGCAGGAGCCAGCAAGACCGCCGCCTCGTCAACCCGTCCGGTTAGTTTCAACATTGAAGCGAAATTGCACAACGCCGCCGTATCATCCGGTCTGGCCTCAATGGCTTTGATGAAGCATGACTCGGCCTCCGGATAGCACTGGCGGCGACACGCCAGCATGCCGATGCAATTCCATGCCACATTGCAGGTTGCATCGATCGCCACTGCGTGGCGGAAGGCGACATCCGCCTCATCATACTGCCGCAGCTGCAACAACGTGAGGCCAAGGTGCTGCCAGTTGCACGCATCCTGTGGCCCGCGCTCCACCGCCACCCGGGCATGCTGCAAGGCATTCCCATGGCGTCCGGGCAGCCCTGCATCGGTGTCAGTCATGGCTGCGCTTGCGCCGCCGCAGTGCCGCCAGTCCACCCAGCCCTAACAACGCCGCGGTCGTCGGCTCCGGCACCATGGCAAATGTAACCCCAGGCGTTTCATTCATGTAAATAAGTTTGCGATTAATTGACGAGCTGTTGAACACCATAAAGGGCGTCGTCGTCACCAAATCAAGAAACGCAAACGTGAATCCAGCCGGCAAGCCATCGGCAGTCCAGTCGGTCACCACCGGACTGCCGCTATAAGAAAAATAAGCCTGGCTCGTGACAAAGGTGCCTTGCTGGGTATAGGTGGCCTGATTCGCCGAAAGGCCGATTCCCAAGTGTTTCGCGTTGAAATAAAAAACCCCGCCCGTGCCCGCCCACTGTTCGCTTGTTCCCGTCACACCATATCGGAAATCGATGATTTGCACGGATTTCTGATAGGAGCTATCCACGACCGTCGTGCTGTCCACGCTCCATTGCACGAACATGGGCATGCCAACCAAAGCGGGGTCGTATGTGGCTCCTTGCACCGGTCCCGTCAGCTGATAGGTCACCACGGCAGCGTCCGCCTCGTCTCCGAAGACTCCCAGCGCCGCCACCGCCGTGGCAGTGATCCACGCCCGCGCTGGCCCACCCCCGGAGCTAGTCCACCTGACGGTTGCATTAGGCTCCAGTGGCTGTGCCGGGTTCGTGAACATGTGCGAGCTGAATAACAGGAGCGTGCACGGATCACAATGCAATATTGGTAACTTCTGCGAACTACCGCCGCACGCGCCACACGGTCTCGACCTGGCTGGCGGACGCCGGAGTGCCGGAGGATCTGAGAATGCTGATCACCGACCACGACAGCCGCGAAGTGGCGTCGAAATACACCCACCACTCGGTGAAGTCCCTGCACGCGGCCGTGGCCAAGCTGCCGGATGTCTGAGTGTGCCGTGGCGAGCAGGGGCCCGGGAAAGCCCCGAAACGCTTGCGGCGGCCACCTGATAACCAGCGATGCGCCGGAGCGAAGCTCCATGGCATCACAATGCCGTCGTGCAGGCAGGGTTGCTCACGGGCATGTGCTCCGCCAACCGTCTCCAGGTTCCGGCCGGTTTCG
>JAPLUJ010000225.1:0-3510 GCA_026397695.1 Verrucomicrobiota bacterium
GTGAACGCGACTCCTTGCTCGATCTTAGAGGCGTAGGTGAAGGTCTTGGCGGCGGGTGCATTCGGGAATTTCACCTTGCGCGCATCTGCTAGAATTGGCGCGGCGGCGGTGCGCACGGGCAGCGCCCCGAAGGTGGCTAACACATCGGCCTGGATTTTCCCCGCATCAAAGTCACCAACAATGGTTAGTTCGAGGTATCCTTTGCTCAGTTCCGGCGCGAGCCATTTTTTCGCGTCCTTGAGTGTGTAAGATGTGAGTTGTTCGACCGGCGCCATGGTGAAGCGCGAGTCACCGCCATGGAGCCAGCCCTCCATTTCGCGCTGGGGTCCGGCGGGCGTGTGGTTGAGTTGTTGATAGATCATGGGGATCTCCTTGTGAAACTGCCAGAGCGCCTCATCGCGGTAGCCGGGATCGGTGATCGTAGCGCACATCAACTGGCATTGCAGGGTGAAGTCGACGGGGGTGGTGGTGCCGGCGAGCGTGAACGCATCCTCATCAATCCCTAACGAGGCGCCGACGTTCCGGCCGGCGAGAATCTGTGCAAGGTCGTCGCGCGAGTGCTTGCCCAGCCCTCCGCCCGCGCAAACCGCCGTGGTGAAAACATCGAGCATCGGCATGCCTTTCGGCTGTGTGAGTTTGCCCGATCCGATGCGCGCCAGCATCCGGATCTTGCCCTGTTCGAAATCCGTGCGCTTGAGATTGACCCGCACCTTGTTAGATAACACCCACTGGGTGATGGCGAGGTCGGGGATTTCCTTGCGGGTGGCGACGGTTCCCGGTTTACCGAAGTTGGCGTAGTCGAACACCTGGACTGCACGGGAGGCGGGAGCGTCGTCCGGGGTGCCGCGCGAGTCCTCGAAGAGCGCCGCCAGATCCTTTTCCGCGTTCGTGGATTTTTCCTTGGTGGTGAGGATCAGGTGGTAGCCGGGCGCTGAAAACACCGCGTCATCGTTGACGGATCTGGCGAGTTCACTGGCAATCACTTCGGATTTGCGGGTGGCCTTTTGTTTGACTTCCTGTTCGTAGGCGTTGAGCAGATTGGATTTTGCTTCGGCCAGTTCCGATGCGGTGAACCCGTGATCCAGCGCACGGCGGAATTCCTGCTCGATGATCGGCACCACTTCCTGCCAACGATCATCGGCGGCGGTGATGCTGATAGATCCGAGATCGACATTATTGAAGAGCACCTGCTTGCCTGCCGAACCTTCGGCTACCGGCGATTTTTTCACTTTGGAAATCCGCGGTCTCGATGCGCGCCCTCACGTCGGCGGAATCTATATCTCCGACCACCACAAAGGTCATGCGCTCCGGCGTGTAATGGCGCGTGTAGAAATTGACAAAACGCTCACGCGGCGCGGACTTGATGACTTCCTCGGTGCCGATGGGGAAGCGCCGGGTTATCAGGGAATCCGGCAGGATTTTTGCAAACTGCTGTTCCCGGATCCGATAGTTCACGGAATCCCGGCTGACTTTTTCCGCCATAATCACCCCGCGCTCCTTGTCGATTTCCTCGGTGGCTAGCAGCGCGCCATCCCCGAAATCGCGCATCACGGTGAAGGCGAGTTGCTGGGTGTCCGCCGCGAGGTCGGGCAGATCCAGCATATAGATGGTTTCATCGAATGAGGTGGAGGCATTGACATGTGCGCCGAAAGCGATGCCGAGGCGTTGCATGCGCGGGACGATGTCTTCCGCAGCGTAGTGCTTGGTGCCGTTGAACACCATGTGTTCGAGAAAATGCGCGATGCCCCGTTGGTCGTCGGCTTCCATCAGGGAGCCTGCGGCGATGTGCAGGCGCAGCGACACGCGTTTGGGTGGCTCGCTGTTAGGGTGGATGATATAGCGAAAACCGTTATCCAAAGTCCCGAAGATGGTGGCAGTGTCCGGAACAATGTCGGAGGCGGCCTGCGGCCATGGGCGTGGAGTGACCTTGGCAACTGCGGGAGCAGTCTCAGGACGCGGTGGCGTGACCGGTTGTTCCGGGGCGGGAGTTTCCGGGGCTTTGTGGGTTACAAGGACCGGTGGTGGGGCCGCTGGGCGCGTGTCTTTGGATCGCAGTGAAAGGCACGTTGCCGTTACGGCGAGGACGAGGATCAGAACCAGTGGCGTGGCCTTCGGCATGACCGCAGCGTGCTTGAGTTGCGACCTGTTTGGCAACGCCGAAAACCGCTCCCACAGACCCAAGGCATTTTTTCCCGGAAATTCTCTGCTCCTTTACGAAATCGGAGTTGCAATCCATGCTCTGACGTGGTGTTCTCCCTGCCCGGCCTGAACGGCCCACAATGCGCGCGTGGCGGAATTGGTAGACGCGCTAGATTCAGGTTCTAGTGGGGGCAACCCTGTGTAGGTTCGAGTCCTATCGCGCGCACCATATTTAAAATCAACAACTTAGGGAGCTGAAAAAGCTCCCTTTTTTGTGTCTGAAAAATCTACTTCCGGCCATTTTCCGGCCACTTTTGCGGGATGCCTCTCCTCTTTGGTTGGCTGAGCCTGTGCGCGAGCCCAGCACCCTTGTTTTCCCGGTGCCCGGTGGTCCTTGCACCAAGTGGACATCGTGGGTCGCGCTCCACGGCCTTGCGCTGCTCCTCGGTCAAACTCTGATGGGGTTGCACACGCAGCGTAGGCGAGATCGCGAAGTGATCGATGAGGAGTTTGCCGTCGGGATCGGTGAGGAGAGAAAGGATTATGAATGGTGGATTTTGAATTTTGAATGGAAGAGGAAGTGGACTTTTGCGGGAGAAGGAGACATGCGATGCATGCCAAGGGATGCAGACCCCGACGAAGCGGATGTCCGCGCATGAGAATGTCAAGCTGCGATTCGGGGGTGTGATCGGCGGCAGGAAACCTCGCCTGATTGCTAGGAATGAGGCCGTTGGAAGAGCCGGGGCCGGACCGGAGGGCGGGCAAATGGGGTTTGATCTCCAGAAATTTTCGGGCTAGAACTCAGGCCATTCCCAAAGGGCGGGGGCCTGCCAAAGCCCCGTGCCATTTCAAAATCCATACCCCACCATGTGCAAACCAGTCCTTACCGTCTCCATTGCCTCCCTGCTTTGCCTCTCCGCTTCCGCAGCACCAAAGGCCGCCGAAGCAAAACCTGCCCAGCCGCAACAACCAGCGGCGAACGCTCCCAAGAAGAATCCCGCCAACTCCGGGGAGCGCTACGGCCTCGATGCCGCGAAGCAGGCGATGGAGAACTTCACGACCGCGCCGGGCCTCGCGGCCACGCTGTTTGCGGCGGAGCCGATGGTCCAAAACCCAACCAATATCGACATCGACCATCTCGGGCGGGTCTGGGCGACGGAGTGCGTGAATTACAGGCGCTACACGGATTTGCGTCCGGAGGGGGATCGGGTCGTCATTCTCGAAGACACGGACGGCGACGGACTGGCGGACAAGGAGACCACTTTTCACCAGAGCACGGAGCACAAGAATGCGCTCGGCATCTGCGTGCTGCCCGGGCCCGGCGGGGCGAAGAAGGGCACGCAGGCCATCGTGAGTTCCGCGCCAAATGTC
>JAPLUJ010000225.1:3551-7047 GCA_026397695.1 Verrucomicrobiota bacterium
CGGCGGAGATCATTTTGAAAGTCGGCGGGAATGTTCACCACGACCATCAAGTGCATGCGTTCGTCTTCGGGCCGGACGGGAAGCTGTATTTCAACTGCGGGAACGAATTTCAAAAGCTCACGTGGCCCGATGGCTCGCCGGTGAAGGACGTGCTCGGGAACGAGGTGAACGCCAGCGGCAAGCCCTACCGGCAAGGGATGGTATTCCGCTGCGACTTCGCGAATGGCAAGATTTCGAACATTGAGACGCTCGGCTGGAATTTCCGCAACAACTTCGAGGTGTGCGTGGACTCATTCGGCACGATGTGGCAGAGCGACAACGATGACGACGGGAGCAAGGGCGTCCGCATCAACTACGTGATGGATTACGGTAACTTCGGCTACACGGACGAACTGACCGGAGCCGGCTGGCGGACGAAGCGGACGAATCTCGAGACGGAGATCCCAAAGCAGCACTGGCACCAGAACGATCCGGGGAGCATCCCGAATCTCCTCCAGACCGGGGCAGGATCGCCGACGGGAATTCTCATCAACGAGGGATCGCTGCTCGGTTCGCAGTTTACCAATCAACTGATCCACTGCGACGCGGGCCCGCGCACCGTGCGCGCCTACCCGGTAAAGCCGGACGGCGCGGGCTATACGGCGGAGATGGTGGACATTCTCACCTCGACGGATTCGTGGTATCGGCCCAGCGATGCGGCCATCGCGCCAGACGGCTCCCTTTACGTGGCCGACTGGTACGATCCGGGTGTCGGCGGTCACGCTGCGGGCGACCACGAGAAGGGAAAGATCATGGGCCGCATTTACCGGGTCGCGCCTCCGGGACACAAGGCCGTGGTGCCGAAGGCGGATTTCAGCACGGCTGCCGGGGCGGTCGCCGCGCTCGAATCGCCGAACCGCGTCGCGCGCTCCATCGCATGGCAGACCCTGCAACAGATGGGTGCCGGGGCCGAGGCTGCGCTCCTCGGAATGTGGAAGAGCGAGAATCCGCGCCTTCGCGCGCGCTCTCTCGGCGTGCTGGCGCACATCAAGGGGCGGGAGATTTCGCATCTGTCCGCAGGTCTGACGGACAAGGACAGCGACGTGCGCTGCTTCGCCATCCGCCTCTGCCGGATGATGCATGCGACCCGCGGCCTCGAAACCACGCCGCTCGACAGCGGCCCCGTGCGCGTCGCGAGATCGCTCTCTCGCTCCACGCCTCCCACAAGATCGAGAAACTTTGGGCTGCGCTTGCCCAGCAGCACGACGGAAAGGATCGCTGGTTTCTCGAGGCCCTCGGCCTTGGCTCGGTGAGAAATGAGGACGCTTGCTTCGACGCGTGGCTCGCCGCCGTAGGTGACAAGTGGAACACGCCCGGCGGCCGCGACATCATCTGGCGCGTCCGCGCGTCGAAGACCCCCGCGTATCTCGCGAAAATCCTAGCCGACGATTCGATTTCCGCGAACGAGAAGCTGCGGTTCCTGCGCGGATTCGACTTCCTTCCCGCGACGGAGGAGAAAACCAAGGCGCTCGTGCAACTCGCCACGCTCGGCGTGAAGGCGGACGAAGTCGCCCGTGAGGCGCTGATGCGCTTGAAGGGCAACAAGGCGCCGGAGGTCACTCAGGCGCTCGTGGGCGCTCTTTCGAGGGCGAAGGGAACGGCGGAATTCGTGGACCTCGTCCGTGATTTCGGCGTCACCGGGCAATCGGAGGCGCTGTTGGAAACGGCCGTCGCGATCGGCAACGACCCCGCCGCCGTCGAGGCCATGAAACTGGTGCTGAACGACCCGGAGTGGGAGGGCATCGTGACCAAGGCGCTGGACGGACCGAACGCGGCCGCAGTGCTGAATTTGCTCGGTACCACCGCCAGTGGACGCGGTCTCGGGTGCCTGACCACGATCGTCCGGAGCCCGCAGCAAAAACCCGAACTCCGCAAAGCCGCCGTGCAGGCGCTGGCCCGGACGCAGTCCGGCGCGGAAGCGCTGTTGAAAATCGCCAGGGAGAACAAACTCACGGACGACCTCAAGCCGACCACCGGCAGTGCGCTCCGCATTGTGCAGTATCCCGCGCTGAAGGCGGACATCGATCAGTATTTCCCCGCGCCGTCGGGTCTCGGAGGCAAGCCGCTTCCGCCGATCGCGGAGCTGGCCAAATTGAAAGGCGACATCGCGAAAGGCCGGGCGATCTTCGAGCGCGTGGAGTCCAGTTGCGTGACGTGCCACCGCGTTGACGACAAGGGCGTGGACTTCGGTCCCGGGCTCGCGGAAATCGGCACCAAGCTGCCGAAGGAGGCGATTTTTGACTCCATCATCAATCCGAACACCGGTCTGAGCATGGGCTTCGAAACGACGCAACTCACGTTCAAGGACGGCGGTGTCGGAATGGGCATCGTTCGCAGTGAGACCGGGGATGAAGTGGTGCTCGCGCTCCCCGGCGGCGTCTCCCAGAAGTTCGCCAAGAACACCATCGCCAAGCGCGACAAGCTGACGACCTCGATGATGCCGAGCGGCCTGAACCAGGCGCTCTCGCAGGAAGACCTCGTGAACCTCGTCGAGTACCTCAGTTCGCTGAAGAAGAAATAGGCGCGTTCAGCCGAGCTTGAGTTCAAGCTGGTTGTCCTCCGCGAGCGCCCAGGCTTCGATGCCGCGGCGGCGCAGGTCGGTGGCAAACTCGGCCGCGAAGCCAACTGCCGTAGCTTTCATTCGGGATCACCTCAAATCCGGCGGCGCGCAGCGCTTGACCTGGCTGCGAAGCGACTGTAAGAACCCTGCAACCATGCAACTCAAATTTGATTGGCTGACTCTTTCTCAACCCGAATGACGAAACCGCATTGGAATTCTTTTTCGTGTTGCATGAGTGGCAATGCTCGCGCGAGTTGTTTGCACTTGCTCAGCTGCGGCTGCTGCCTACGATGACGCTAAAATCACCGATGAACACGACGACGGCAACAGCGGGAACGGATGGGGAGTGTGAGGAGACCGATCTGGCCAAGCAAATCAGGCGTTTGGTTCGTGGACAACCATACGGCGTGTTATGCACGCAGGGCGACTCGCAGCCGTACGGGTCGCTGGTCGCGCTGGCGGCGACGGACGACCTGTCGGCGCTGTTGTTCTCGACGCCGATCACCACGCGAAAATACCGTTTGCTCTCCGCGTGCGACCATGTGGCCGTGGTCATCGACAGCCGGTCCGGAGCGCCGGACGAGTTGATGCAGGTCGAGGCGGTGACGGCGACGGGTCGGGTTCACGTCGTTCCGCGCGGTCCGGACTTCGAGCGTTGGGCAGGTTTGCTCATCGGTCGCCATCCACACCTTGCGGCGTTTGTGCGGGCGGAATCCTCAGCCCTGTTTCGCGTCGAGGTCTTGTGCTATTTCCACGTCTCCCATTTTCAGGAGGTCCGGCAATGGATTCCCAAACACACTTCGTAATCCCACTGGCGGAGGTAACCCAGTCCCATGACTCGCTTGTGGGAGCGCAAGCGGCGCGCCTGGGAACCTTGGCCAAGGCCGGCCATCCCGT
>JAPLUJ010000225.1:7053-7991 GCA_026397695.1 Verrucomicrobiota bacterium
GATCGGACTTGGGCTGCCGAACCTTGGGTGCGAGTGCGTATTTGTCGTCGGCGTGCCGATAACCCAGCGCGCAGCAGACCACCGCCGCCAACCCCTGCGCCGGCAGCCCCAGCACCGTATCGAACTCCGCCGGAACGAAGCCTTCCATCGGGCAGGCATCGACGCCCAGCAGCGCTGCGCTGGTCAGCAGATTGCCGAGCGCGATGTAGGCCTGCCGAGCCGTCCAGTGCGGGACCAGCGGCTTGAAACCGTCGCTCAGCAACATGCCCGTCATCATGTCGCGATAGCTGGCAAGGGATTCGGGCGTGACGCCGCGGGTGCGGGCGATGTGCGCGATGAAGGTGTCGATCTCCGCCTCGGTCACGCTGGTGCGCGCGGCGAAAACGATGAAATGCGAGGCGTCCACCACCTGGCGCTGTCCCCAGGCGTGGGGCTGGAGTCGCTCGCGCGTGGCGGGGTCGGTGATGACAAGGAACCGGTACGGTTGCAGACCGAACGACGAGGGTGACAACACGAGGCTGTCTTCCAGAGCGGACCAAGTGTCCGCAGGGATCTTGCGGTTCGAGTCGAACGCTTTTGTCGCATAGCGCCAGCGCAGGGCATCGAGGAGTTGGGAGGACGGGATGGATTTCGGGTTCATGGTCGGGGTAGTGGAGTAGGGGTGGTTGAAACGTTCTGTTTTCGAGGCCGAGGTTAGCGCTGGGGCAAAGCAGCAGCAAGCTGCAAAGTTCGGGCATTGATGTCGGCAACCAGGGGTCCCAGCGCACAGGCGTTAGGACGACAGCGCAGTGGGAGGTTCCGCGCCTTTTCGCCAATTCCTTGACAAACGTTGTTGCGCCCGAGACGTTCCTCGGCAACAGATGGGTGCGCAGATTGAAAACTGGCGCGGAAAGTGTATGAGATCGACAATGGTCAACCTCGATGACCATCTCCATCGT
>JAPLUJ010000112.1 GCA_026397695.1 Verrucomicrobiota bacterium
GAATTGTTCCATCTGTTTCATGCCCGGGATCTGGTGCGCGAACACGCGGGCGGCGGATTGGCTGGCGAGGATATCGTCGTGCACCAGGTTCCTCTAACAAAACTGCGCGAATGGCTCGGCGCGCAACAAGCCGCCGGCAAGGCCATTGATTTCAAGATCCATGCCGCCTTGTGGCTGGCGGGACTGTGAGCGGCATCCCGGGATGTGGCGTGAAGGGGGGGGAGGGGAAATCATGGTATCGCGCAGTCGCACGGCTGGATTGAGGATAACGATCTATCCGGGGAGGCCGTTTAGGGACCTGTAGCCGCCGTTCAGTTCTTTCAGGAGAAGCATCCGTGTGTCAGGGCGGCATCGCGAAAGGCAATGAGGTTTTCAAACGGCATCCGGGGCGAGGAATTGCAGCCGCTGGCGAACAAGAACCGGCGTTTGTCACCCAGCGATGCGAACAGATCCCGCACGTGGCGGTCGATCCGGGCGACCGCGTCGGGACCGGTCCATTCCTGCTCGTGCGCTGTCATGCCGCCGCAGACGATGAGGCGTTCATTGAGTGCGCGGGTCTCCTCGAGCCGCCAATCACCCAGCGGTGGATGCGCCTGGCCCTCGATGCAGTCCAGCCCCGCTTCGAGGATCAACGGCGCGAGCGCCTTCAACCGGCCGCAGGCGTGGGCGAACATATACTTGCCGCGCGCGTGAATCATCGCCGCCGCCCGTCGCATGACGGGCAGGCAAAACTCGCGGAAGAGTTCCGGCGAATAAAACAGGCTGTCGAGATTTTCCGGCCACTCGAACGCCCAGATGCCGTCCAAGTCCACGACTTCCTCCAACGCGGCCAGCGCCTTCTGCTCGTGGATACGCGCCAGTTTCGCCATCTCTGACGGGTAATCGGCAATAAAAAACGACGCCTGCTCCGGCCCGGCGAGCCAGAAGAACTTCTTCAACGGCGTGGGCGGCAGTTGGAACAACACAATGCCGTCGTTGCCAATGTTCGCGAGGCTGCGGGCGATGGCCCCGGGATCCAACCGCCAATCCGCGTCCTCCAGCCATGCCTGTACGGCCGGATGGTCGCGCTCGAAATCCTTCCACCAATGTTCCATCTCGAACGGCGCGCCGGTCCGGGCTTCGTATTTCCATGTGTGCGTCAGCGTGCCGTGTGACGTCTCCAGTGTTTCGTTGCGGATGTTGCCGCCTTCGAAGCTGGTAAATGAGGTCCACTGCGGTTTCGCACCACCGTCGTCCTCGAAACTCACGGCCAGCCGGCAGTGGTGGAGTTTCTCGACCAGCGCCAAGCCGTCGAACTTCGACATCACGTCCGCGCCGACTGTGCGCAACGCTTCCACAGGCGACTGGCAGGACTGCAACATCGCCGGCAGCGTCCCGCACAATTGGTTTACGTGGAACCATTGCCAGATGTTCGGCACAAACGGCACGCGGTCCGGAACGCCGCCCGTGAGCGTGGTCAATATGCGTTCTTTCCCCGTCATTGGTTCTGTGAGCGAATGTTCCCGACCGAGGCTGTGGCGTCAAGCAATTCGGGTGCTCATACGGCACTGACCAGTTGCCATCGCCGTTGCGCCGGTGCACACTGTCGCCCATTCAAACGCATGAAAACCCATACGACAAACAAACCGCGCATCGTTGTTCTCGACGGTTTTACGCTTAATCCCGGCGATCTGAATTGGAGCGGGCTGGCCGCGCTTGGCGAATTGACTGTCCATGATCGCACGCCGCCGCAGGAGATCGTGGCGCGGGCTACCGGCGCGTCCATCGGCTTGACCAACAAAACCGTCCTCGATGCCGCCGTGATCGGCGCATTGCCGGAGCTTCGCTACATCGGTGTGCTGGCCACCGGCCACAACGTTGTGGACATCGCGGCGGCGACAACGCGCGGCATCGCCGTGACCAACGTTCCCGGTTACGGCACGCCGTCGGTGGCGCAACACACCTTCGCGTTGCTGCTAGAACTCTGCCAGCATGTCGGCCACCATGCCTCGACGACGCGTCAAGGCCGGTGGAGCGGCAGCGAGGATTTCTGCTACTGGGATTTCCCGCTCGTCGAACTCGCCGGGCTGACGCTCGGCGTGGTGGGTTACGGCGCCATCGGGCGGGCCGTGGCTCGCATCGGACGCGCGTTCGGAATGAACATCATCGCGCACACCGAGCCGCCGTGCGCGCCGGAGCAGGGAGTCGAGTTTGTGGCGATGGACGATCTGTTTCGACGGGCTGATGTCGTGACGTTGCATTGTCCGTTGACGGAAGCGACGCGCGGGCTCGTCAACACCCGGCGCTTGGCGCTGATGAAACCGACCGCTTTCCTCATCAATACCAGCCGCGGACCGCTTGTCGCCGAACAGGACCTCGCCGACGCGCTCAACGCCGGCCGCATCACCGGGGCCGGACTGGATGTGCTTGTTGTCGAACCACCGCCGCCCGACAATCCGCTGTTGGCAGCGAAGAACTGTCTCGTCACGCCGCACATTGCGTGGGCCTCCCGCGCCGCCCGCCAACGGCTCATGGACATTGCCGTCGCCAACGTCCGCGCCTTCCTCGCCGGCCAGCCGCAGAACGTCGTGAACCGGGTCTGACGCGCTCAGACAGTTTCCCGCCTGCAACTCCACGCGCAGGAGCCGGGCGGTCCGCACCACGAGCGACACGCGTTGCCGAAGCCGTCGGTGCGGGGCCGTGATGTTGCATGCTGGTCATGGCACCTAACCGGTAAGTACGCTTGCGTACAAGCCGCCAACAA
>JAPLUJ010000055.1 GCA_026397695.1 Verrucomicrobiota bacterium
GACCGATACGACGCTGCGGTTCCGTAAGGTCGTGGCCCCGCTGGAGAGCAACGAAATCTCCAAGTGTCATGTCTCGCCATTCGCTCATGCGCGGCCCCCTTCCGTAGCCGCAACGCGGCTAAATGCGATAGCCCAGGGCAACGCCCTGGTTTCGTTGCCCAAAAACATTCCCAGCCCTGAAAGGGCGAAATGAAGGTTAATCCCACACATAGCGTTCATCAAATTGGATGCCGTATTTTTCCAAGAGACGGCGGTATTCGTCCTGAAAGGTCACCTTGCGATGATGCTCGGCCTGATTGGCAATATATTGCTCCAATGCCGCGCGGTGGGTTGGGCTAATGGAAAAAATCCCGTAGCCACTCTGCCAATGGAAATCCGCATATTGCGCCGCCTTGGTCTTCAGCCATTTCGAGGAGCCGGTTTTGATTTCCTGAACCAACTCCGCCGGGGCACAGGTGCGCGGGTGGGCGATGAGCAGGTGGATATGGTCGGCAACCGAGCCAGCTTTGAGCAGTGTTCCTTTTTGATTTTCAACAATCCCGCCAATGTAGGCGTGGAGTTCATCCCGGATGTCATCGGCCAGCAGCGCCTCCCGGTTCTTCGTGGAGAAGACCAGATGCACGAGGATTTGCGCAAGCGATTGGGGCATGGGATTTCGGTCTTTCAGGGCTGGTGAATTATCTGGTTGCCCAGGGCGTTGCCCTGGGCTATCTCATGTTGCCGCGTTGCGGCACTGTGGGCGCGGCTACTTTCCATACCCCAGCCCCCTTCCTCCTTCGCGCTGCGCGCTACGGCTGGCGGGCAGGTTTGCTTTGATGGCCTTTCCCAGTTTCGCGGACTCCGCGACGCTGCCTGCATTTATGGAGCGATCGACGATTGCGAGGATGTCGGCTGGGTTCATGACAGATGTCTAACTCACTTTTTCGTGGACGATTTCGCTCGTTTAGTGGCCTTCTTGGCTGTCTTCTTCGCGATGGGTGGTTTCGCTTGGCTTGCTTGCGCTTTCTCCCGTTCGATTTCGTTGACCACATCCTCCATCATCACGGTGGGCAGGATCAATTTCTGGCGGGGGAAGGAGCCGGTGATGTTGGCAAGTTGTCCACGCAGGATTCCGTAGAGGATCGTGCAGCCGTTGAATCGGATCAGGCGTTGCATGGCCTCATCCGAGGAGTCCTCGGGGAAACGGAAGAAGCCGACGATTTCGCAGTCCAGCGAGTAATCAACCGGCGTCGGAGTCTTGGATTTGACCCCGAGCCGCAACGCGAGACGGAAGCGGTTTTTTTCGGTGGTATGTCTGGCCACATCGTAGTCGAAGAGGAAGTCGATATCGACGCTGCCTGGTTCTGAGGGTTCATGCCACGCGACGTTCACGCGCGTCATGAAAAACTCGTCAAGATGACAAACGGGATGGGTCATGGCGTGAGCTGGGGAATGGGGTGATGTTGCTGGATTCGAAGCGATCCTCGAAAATGGAAGCCGTCTTGGCTTGGGGTTTGGGGAAATCCGCGGTGGGCTCGACCTTGGTAGTAACCGTGAGACCACGAACAAAAATCATGTGCTCGCTTTCCGGAAGCATGCGGACGTGAAGTTTCACGCCAAGAGCTGCGGAAAGCTCGGCGAGCGTATCGATGGTGAAATTTGCGGGTTGTTCGTCATCGAGAATTTTCCCGATGTATTGGCGGGATTTTCCGAGTTTGGTGGCAAGGGTGTTGCGGTTGAGTCCGACCGCCTCCATGGCGCGGAGGATGTCCTCCACAATGAGCCCCTTGGAGACATCAGCGAGGAATGCTGGATCCGAAGGACGTTTGGGTGGGGAGTGCTGCGGTGGCGCGTTTTTCAGCTTTGTTGCTCATAGATTTGTTTCAGTTTGTGGCAGGCTTCAAAGGCTTGGTCCTGCTCCTTCTTGCTGCTCTTGGTTTTCCAATAGGTGTTGGTGCAGATGACGGCGGCCTGAGTTTTTTCGCAATAGAAGAACATCAGCCGGGCACTGCCTTTGTCGGCACGGATTTCATAGACTCCGTCGTATTTCGGGTTGCTGCTCTTCTTGACCTTCTTCTCGTCCCGGATGCGGTCCACCTGGCCGATGTTCAAGAGGACTTTCATGATTTTCTTGAAATCGCCCGGTGATTTCCGCTGCCACTCCGCCAAGGGACCGATTACAAGGTTGCGGCCGTTGATCTGAAGTGCGCGGATCTGCCAGACGATCTGATGGTGATTCGTGACACCGGGGATCTGGACGAGTTCAATAGCCATGTCAACCTGAAAGTTTACATTATTTTGCCTGCCGTCCAGAATGCGTTTGGGCAACTTCGACGCATTGACCTCGCCCACCCTTGCTCGGCCGCTTGGGGCAAACAGGAATCGGGGTTTCTTTTTGCCCTGATTCAAAAGTCATAGCCGAGACCTTTCAGGTTTGCTTTGATAGCCTTTTCCAGTTTCGCGGACTCCGCGAACTGGGCGTGCAGTTCGGCGACGAGGCGCGGCATCTTTTCCTCGAACGGGTCACCGTCGTCCTCGACTTCCTCGGCAC
>JAPLUJ010000547.1 GCA_026397695.1 Verrucomicrobiota bacterium
AACACTAACATTTCTCCCATGGCGGGACTCATCTTTGTGGTTTCCTTTCGTTGTTGTTGTTGTCGAAAGGCCACCGCGCGGCGGCCCCACCCGGGAACCTGGCGGTGGCCGGAGTGGGGGGAAGGGGAGGGTTTTGAAGGCGGAAAAACAGGACGCCCGCGCCGATCACTGGTGACCGGGCGCGCGTCTCGGGTTTGGGGGTATTGTCAGGACGGGTTGAAAGCGGGGATCGCCTCACCTATCCGGGAAATGGATGGCAGGATATGACGCGGGCAGGCAGGTTCAGGGACGAGCATGCGGCGGGGGACGCCACATCAGTATATAACTTTGAAAGCGGACGTGTTGCGCGGGCGGCGCGGCGGGGGACAAGGCTGTGCACCGGGCCGGCTCTCCGAGTCAGTCACGGGGAGCCGATTATGCTTCTTGAATTCATCGGAATGCTTCTATGAGCAGTAATATAGAGTAAACAATCGTCACTCCGATGATCGCAGCCCAGCCGAGAATGCTCCAGACACGTCCTCTAGGATGTCCTCGATTTGGGATCTGGCGACAAAAAACTCCCACCCACCGCAAGTCACCGGGCGACTTTGGACGAAACATGCGTCCAATCACAAAGGGCCTCGTGTCGAGCTTGCTGGAGTAACTGGGAAAAAACGATCCATGCCAGTTCTCCGGCTTGCGCCACTCTGCCTCATTGATTGCCTCCTGTCCAGACGTCGTGCCCGGTGGATTGCAGAGCAGGTCACTTAAGTTCTTCTGCACGTCAAAACTCTACCGCCGGGTGAAGGCATCGAGTCGGGGGTGAAATTGTGGGGCTCATGCCGGTCGGTAGGAGTGTCTTGTTGGACGGTCTTCTCTTCATTTTCTCTGTTATGACTTTGGCATGCCACCTTCGGCCATGCCCTTTGCAACGGTATGCAGCACCCCAGACAATATAAACAAAACGAATAATGTCGCCACGGACTTCCAAAGAATCGCGCTTTCGGCCTCAAACCAAATTGCCGCAATCACAGAAAGAGCGAGGGCCACTCCTAGGGAGACACAGGCAAGTGCTGAGATACAGATCAATTTCTTAAGATCTTTCATTATGATGTGAAGGTTTATCTATCTATCGTCCATTGAGGTAGGGACACCGGTTACCCGGTGCCCCCCTCGCAGATCCCGGCGTGCGGAATTACCGCACCGGGCTCCTCAGGAATGCGCGCAGGTGGAACCAGCACCGACGCAAAGTGCCTGAAGCCGATTCCCTTTGCAAGCCGGTATCAGATTTACCGGATGCGGACACTTTCAAGAGTCACGGGAAGCGCTATGATCCGCTCATCATGCAGCGCGGCGGTTGACGGGTGACGATCCACTTGTTCCTCAGGCTAACGATAAAGCCGCCCCAGTTGAAGACCACGACAGGAGCGGCAAGCGCCAGGAGGGAGAGTTGGAGAATGGACAGGTCGGCGGGCATCATGGATGGATTGCAGCCTGCAAGGGTATCAGGCCGCGGAGTGCGATGCCAGTGCGGAATGCTCTCCGGAATGATCGCGGGACGCTCTAACCGGGACGGTGAGGCAGGCAGGCTGCGAGGCCCGTGCGGGGGCCGCGAACGCGATTCATTCTATCAGGGTCAAATGTGACCGGGTTCAGGTTCGCCATGAATACTGGACGCAGCACTAACGCCACACACTGCTAGGAATCAGAGAGAATGTGATGGCAAATCAGCGTTTCCGGCGAGTCAGCATCATCCCACTGGCGAGCATCGTAAGGACGACCGACGTTGGTTCAGGGATTGGGACACTGGCAACACGGAACCCGATGAAGGCGTACTCGAGAAACGGGTCGAAGCCGAAGCTGGACGAGGAGGCCAGGGCGAGGCCGCTGACGTTCCAGGAGCCCGCACGCACCCCGCGCGACGCGTAGATGACGGCGTCGTTCCATTCCACAACGTTACCGCCTTGGTCATTCGTTCCATACGCGCTGTCCGAATTCGCGCCGTAGGCTCCAACATCCGTCAACGCCATGCCGGGATAGCCGACATGATCGCCATCATAATAATTCGCCGAATTTGCCACTCCAATCGTGTTGCCGCCCAGCGCGTCGCTCTGCGTCGGATATCTCCAGTAGCCACCGACACCGGCACCGCCCTTGTTCGGATCGTAATACGCCGCTTTATACCATTCGTCCTCACTGGGAATCCACACCGTGGCTCCCGCGTTCTTGGAGATGCTCACGTCGCTGGTCGCCCCGTTGAGAGGGTATGCCCCGCTTTCCGTGGTGCCGACAGTCTGCAACCCGGTTGGCTGGCCATTATGCATCCAGTTGCAGAACCGCGCCGCATCAAACCAGCTCACGTAGGTGATAGGCTTATTGCCGCTGCCCGGATTCACCGTGTATTCGTATGCGCCGGAAACCCCACCTCGCGAAATGCCATTGATGTAGCTTTCGGTCATGCTCGTGCTGTAAAGCCCGTAAGTGTCCGTCTTGGCCACCGCGTTGAGGAACTCGGCGTATTGGCTGATGGTCGTCTCGTTCCTCGCGATCTGATAGGCGTGGGAAACCGCGCCATAAACGCTGCCGGTGGCAGTATCCGCTGCATTTCCGGGATTGCCGACGGGCACATAGGCGATGTTCACGGCCAACGCCGGGGTGACGAGTGAAACGCCAGCCAAAATGGCCAGACCGAGGGATGAGATGTGGGGATGTTTCATGACATTTGGCTAGGATTGCAATACCCTTCTAGCCGCTCCTCCCCAAGTGGCAATGACCATTATTGCCAATCTGACGGTTATCGGACCATCAGGGTAACCGATTTGCCGGTCGAGGGCGGATTCTACTGCATGCCCGTCGGCATGGCGGCGTTAGATTCGCGGGTGGGTAGGCGAGTAGCATCGCCCCGGCATGGGGGGCTTCAAAACCGACGAAACCTGTTAGAGCCGCCGGGACGATGACCGCCGTCGCGCATCACTGTCATGGCCAGACATCCTGGTTGCGCGCGTCCACCTGGTCGTTGAGGGTGCAGAAATCATAAAGCCAGCCGAGCCCAAGCAGGCCGCCGGTGAGGAGCCACAGGAGGCCGGTGCCCAGCTTTCCGAGATACATGCGGTGGATGCCGAGCGGCCCGAGGAAGGTTTGCAGGATCCACGCCACCGAGTAGTCATAACGACCCGCACGGTAGCGGCGGTTGGCGGCGTCATCCATGCCCGGGATCAGAAACAGGTCTACGATCCAACCGATCCCCAGCAAGCCGAGGGTGAGCAGCCAGATCACGCCGGTCACCGGCCTGCCATAGTAAAACCGGTGGGCCCCGGTGAAGCCGAAGAACCAGAAGAGATAGCCGATGACCTTGCTGTGGGTGGGCGGGGCGCGCATGGGCGGTTCATAACAGGAACGGCCCCGGATGCGATGGCAATGTTTGGCGGGGAGGTGAGCCGGGCGACCGGCAGATGGTTGAGTGGTGGAAGCTTTGGAAATTGAGAGATTCGCGGGAATTGACTCGCCATGCCGGGAGGCGGGGTGATAGACGTGGGTGTGATTGGCAGACCGCTCGATATATTGGGCGGGCCAACAGCTACACGATCTTCGCCAAAACAATCATATTCCCCATTCAGATACGCTTATTCTTACTGCTGAGACACTGCGGGCATACGGAAATCAGGAGACGACAAACACAGTATCCAACCCACAGGAACCGCCCATTTGCACCGCATCATGACTGCCACAACACCAACCCAGACTTGGCCGTCCACCGCCCGTTCGTAGGCTGGATGGGCCGGGACATACATCTCGTGTCAAAATTCCGAATTCCAAACCCAGTGGCAGCGGTAGTGGGCCGTGAGCTTGGCACACATTACTACAACCACACGCGGTTGAATGCCCTCTTTGCAGAGTTTGGCGCGCCTGGAGACCCTCCCGAAGGCAACTGCGTCGACAAATGCACTGCTTGGCTCAAGCGTGCCAATGAAGACGCCTCTGTGGATTCGGCGTCCTTGCTTGGTGGTGTTCTTCAAGATTTCATGGAAGTGGACTCGGCATCCCCTGATTCTGAGATCGGGCGGAAGCGGGAGTGCGTCCGCCAGACTCTTGCCAAGCACGGCCTTTCCTATTGCTCTGGCGGCTTCATCATCGGTACTGGTATCGGCACCCCAAGCCGTACGTTAGATGCATTGCTCAGGGAGCGCGATTTCGCTTCTGTCGAACAGGAGTTCACGCGCGCCCTCATTGCAGTGGATGCTGACCCGGCAGCGGGGGTAACCGCAGCCTGTGCCATTCTTGAAGCCCTCTGCAAGGTCTATATCCATGACGAACAATTAGAGATGCCCTCTGAGCAAACCATCAAACCACTATGGGCCGAGGTTCAAAGGCATCTCGGACTTTCCCCGGCTTCAATCGAGGACAACGACCTGCGCAGGATTCTATCCGGGTTGATTTCCATTGTGGACGGTCTAGGCGCGTTCCGCACCCATACTGGATCCGTTCACGGTCGCGGGCGTCTGCCATACCGACTTCAGCCTCGACATGCGCGCCTTGTCATCCATTCCGCTCACACCCTCGTCAACTTTGTTATCGAGACATGGGATTCTCGGAAACGACCAAAGGTGTCCGGCTAACAATCCAGACTATCCAGTCCCGGTGCCCGCCCCTGGTTTCCGTCCGCCCGTTCACGCCATGCAGCCATTCACAGTACATTGGTCGCCGGTTCCACACGCTGCCGAGGACATGGCGCTGTTCGCCCTGTGGCCGTCACCGGTTAACGATGACGTGTGCTTCCGTGAGGCCGGTTTCACGGACTTCGGCGACGGGAATGAGAGTTGGGATGAGGATGCAGATCGCTTGCTCACGCGGTTGCTTGAGGTGCTGTGCGGCTACGGTCAGCCGCATCTGATGAGCGAACCGGCTATGAGGCGGCAGGCGTGGTGGCGTCGGGTGTTTGCCAAGACCAAGGCCGAGGCCTTTGAGCTGCGGCAGCAGATTGAATTGCCGATCCAGTGGGACAACCTGCCGGATTGCATAGTGGGTTTTGGGGAATCCGGGACTTCGCTCCGCACAGGCAGCGGCCATCACATTTTCTGGATCACGCTGCCGGAGCATGATGCCGTGCCGTTCCCCAACTTGGTCAACCGGATCGCCGCCTCCCATCCCGTAGTCCGCACGGACCTGCGATGGCAATGTTTGGCGGGGGGGGGGCTGGCGATGGCCACGTTCCCATGCCTGATTACACCCATAATCCGGGACCGGAGAATCAGCATGGAGCAAAGCCTCCCCAAGCCTGTGAGCTCACCCCATGATTCTGGAGTCAGGCTTGCCGTCGCCCATTCGATTCACGGCATCCTTTGTATAAATGCGGCGGCGAACACGACCACGCCAATGGCGGGCGTTCATTGCGGCTTTTCGGTAGGGAGGTATTCCAAGCTCCCTTCTCTTCGCCCTCAGCGAGAACTGGGAAATCCCGAACGGCTCCACGAGCTTGACGTCGGGCATCGTTCCCAGCAGGGCAATCATCCGGGGTGTCCATGGAATGATTCGATGTTTCGGTATCCCCAGCCTCTGCCTCTCCTGTTTCACGGTCTGGCCGCTCGCGCCAAGCAATTGAGCGATTTGGAGATCCGGCACCCTGCCAAGCTTCTTCCGCAGCTTTGACGTCCATCGGACGGTGCTGTACGCAGGTATCCCCAACTCCTGGCGCTTTCGCGTTGCCGCAGTGGGGTGAACTCCCAGCTTTTCCGCGACAATCACATCGGGTTCCTTGCCGAGCCTGCCCAGGAGTTTCTGCGTCCAATGCGCCTTTTCATACCATCGTATTCCCAACTCCTGCCGCTTTGCCTGGATCCTGCAAGAGCCTACGCCGAGAGACCTGGCAATCTCGCGATCCGACTCCCTGCCCAGTCTGGAGATCAATTCCCGGGTCCATTTCAATTCCGGCTTTTCCCCATGCGGCGGAATGCCGAGCCGCTTCCTCTTCAATCTCACCGAACTCTTGGCCACACCAAGCTTTCGCGCGATTTCCGTGTCGGGCACCTTGCCAAGCGCCGCCAGGTGCCGGGCCGTCCACTTCACCGTCTTCCCCCCATGCGACGGTATGCCGAGTTGCCTCCTCTTCTCCGCCACCGAGCTCTTGGCCACACCAAGCGATTGCGCGATTTGGTAATCGTATGCCTTTCCAAGCTTCGCGAGCAGTCGGGGGGTCCACTTCACCGACTTCCCCCCATACGACGGTATGCCGAGTTGACTCCTCTTCTCCGCCACCGAAGTCTTGCCCGCACCAAGCAATTGCGCGAGTTCCGTATCGGGCATCCTGCCGAGCTTGGCGAGCAGGCGCGCGGTCCATTTCACTCTGTTTTTCATGATCTGTCGAGGCGGATGCCACCACATGCAAACGCGCAAGGCAATCCATTCGGCAGGGGCGTTTGATAGGGTGCCGGACCTGACCTGATTGCCGGGCAGGAGACCGCCGGCCTGCCCGCACCGCGAATCGATAGAACCGCGCGCATTGGCTATTGAGTCGACCGGGGAAGTTCATT
>JAPLUJ010000470.1 GCA_026397695.1 Verrucomicrobiota bacterium
ACGCGCTGCCAATTCGGGATTTTGTGCGACGCGCCGGATGATCTCACGACCACCGTTCTCCATCGGATAGATGGCGACGGTAAAAACCTGCGCAAGTTAAGCAATAGCTCGGCAAGCGAGGCGTCGCCGGCGATGTTGCCCGACGGGCGTATCATGTACACGCGGTGGGAGTATGTGGACAAGGGCGCGGTCAGCGTGAAGTGCCTGTGGGCGATGCGGCCGGACGGGTCAGGGTCCGCCGAGATCTACGGCAACGACATCGCGCTCCCCCCCACCCTGATCTATGGCCGGGCGATTCCGGATGTCCAAAATCATTATGTCGTCATGGGTGTGCCGCATTGCCCGCAGACTGGTGTGGGGACTGTTATACGTTTGGATATGAACCGGGATATCCGCAGCCGGGATCCGATGACCTATATGACGCCGGATGTGGACATCAGGGCGGAAGCCGGCTTTGTGTTTCGCCAGGCGGACGGTTCATGGAAGAACGACGGCGGTGGCCGTGGGCCGCTGTTCAAGGATCCCTATCCGTTGTCGGACACCAGATTCCTGGTCGCACACAAACCAGCGGGTCCACCATGGAACGCGCCCGCGGCCTACGGCCTTTACCTGCTGGATGACAAGGGCCAGGTCACGCCGGTCTATCAGGATAGCGCGATCTCATGCTGGCTGCCCTATCCGGTGAAGCGGCGTGCCACCCCGCCGGTAACGGGCATCTCGGTGAACGCGGCCTTGGCGGCGAAGAACCAGGCGCTGTGCATGGTGAATGATATCTATCATGGGTTGGAGAATGTGAAGCGCGGCGAGGTGACCTATCTGCGCATTCTCGAACAGGTGCCGCGCCCATGGGCGGCACGCCGATACTGGGACGGGGATGAATATGACCAGCAGCACGCATGCATCACCAAGGATACCCACCTCGGGCTGAAGGTGCAGCACGGAATTGTGCCGGTGGAAACGGACGGCTCCGCCTCATTCGTGGTGCCTGCCAATGCCAACATCATCCTGCAGGCGCTGGACAAGAATTACATGGCGCTGCAGACGGAGCGCACCTTCGTCGATTACATGCCGGGTGAGGTGCGCGGTTGCGTGGGATGTCACGAAGTCCCCGAAAGCGCGTCGGCAAAGGTGTTGACCGTGGCGCGCATGGCCATGAAACGGGCACCGTCGATACCCGGTCCCCAACCCGGCGAAAATGTTGGCGGACGAGCGCTCGATTATGCCATGGATGTGCAACCGGTATGGAACCGGCATTGCCTCAAATGCCACGACGGGGAGAAACCCAAAGGCAACCTGAATCTGTGCGGAACGCAAACCAATCAGTTCAATGTTTCTTATGAAAATCTGGTGCCGGAAAGACGCAAGGGGCGGTTCGACCGTAATGTGTTAGGACCGGTCATCGGCGAAAACCATCCCAAAACCGGCAATGTGCATTATCTGCCGGCCAAGTCGCTCGGATCCCATGCCAGCGTGTTGGTGGCCATGCTGTCCCCAGGGATGATAGAACTCGCCGATCCAACGCAGGCGGAACGGGCACGCAAACTCGCCGCAACCCACAAGGATATCCGCCTGACCCTCGAAGAACGCGTGCGCGTCACCAACTGGGTGGATACCAATTGCCAGTACTACGGCAGTTACTGGGGCCGCCGGAACCTGAAATACGCCGCCCTGCCGGATTACCGCCCGGTCCCGACGTTTGAGCAGGCCCGCTGCCTAACAAAACCGGGCGCTTGCCTGTAACCCTAGATGGGAAGATGGGAACCACGGATGAACACAGATTCACACGGATAATCAAAGAGTTATGAATGCTTGGCCTCTCACCCGCTGGGTGCGAGTTGGATTCTTCACAAGTCTCTTACAATCAGTGTCCATCCGCGTTTATCCGTGGTTCGTTTTCCTTCGTGGGCTTCGGCGCGGCCATCGTCGCAGGCACGACGCTTTTCATTTCGCTAGATGGGCGCGCGTGACGCCGTCCGTCGAGTGGTACCACCGGATAGGGGATTTTCGCTCCCTTTTCGGCATACCAGTAAACGCATGTGTCGTAGAGACAGGGTCGGCAGTTTTTGTTAGGCATAACTTCGATGAAACCCTGGAAACCATTCATGAACGGGAGGTCGTCGCAGACGTGGAAACGGCATACCGAGGTGTCCTCGTTGGCGTCCGGGCGCAGGCGCGAACAGGCCGCCTGCGCACTGTCGAAGGTGATGAAGGGCTTGTTGGCGGCCCACGCATAGCCAATGTAGTCTTCACTGCCAGTGCCGATGGTCGAAGGGACTTTCTCGCCGTCGATGAAGAACTTCTCGTCGCCTTCGCCCCACCAGTCGCCGAACTTCCAGATGTGTTCGGTCATGCCCACAAACCGGCCCTTGCCTTGCACCACCAGCAGCGGCCAGTCCGGCCAGCGGTCGCCACCGGTCTGCATGAATCGCTTCGCGTCAAGACCGGTAAAATCATCGGCATGCCAGGCGGCGGCGAAGCGCAGCAGTGTGTCTGCCACCGACTTCATGAGCGGGACTGTTTCCAGTTCGACCTCGAGTTTGTGGGCCTCCTTGCCATCATTGGCGAAGACCATTTTCATCCCGTCCGAATATGGCATATACCAATAGCAGTAGAACGTCCCGTCGATGCATCCCATGGGCAGGGTTTTGTAGGAGTTGATACCAGGAGATGTGGCGAAAAAATCCCCCAGCGGCGCCCAGATGTTAGGCGAGCTTGCGCCGTCCCAGGATACCGAAACTGTTAGCTCGCGCAGGATATCCTCGCGGGCGATGGCGTTTTCCGGCATATCTAGCGGCCTGACCTTCAGAACGCGGACGGCACCGGCACCGGCACGCGCAAGCGTTTGGGAGGCTCCGGGCGCTATCGTCAGCGTCTTCTTTTCGGAGGAAGCATCTGCGGCGGCCGGATAGGGATGCGTGCCACGGTTTTTCCAGATGTCGCTCGCCGACTTGAGCAAGGCGACGACCTCCGGCGTGAAGCCGGGAAATGGCTCCACCTGGGTGTCCTTGGGGAAGATCGTATGTGTGCAGTGGAAAAAGGCCCCCCACCCTTTATCCACGACTATCTTGCAGGATTTCGCGAACGAGATCGGGATGAATTCGTTGCGCCCGCGCGAAAGGGTCATGGCCAGTCCGGGATAGTCTTTCTCATAGTCGCCGAAATAGTCGCCAAAGGGCTTATCGATGATGGGCTTTTCACCGCCATCGATATATATCCGGATGTGGCCCTCCTTCGCCAGCGCCGACCAGATGCGCCACAACACGCCGGCACCCTCAAGCTCTACCATCACCTGTGATTCGCCCTCGCGGCGGATGCAGCCGCCGCCGTCGTTGTTGGCGCTCCAATTGCCATAGGTGTCGGTGTGGGGGTCATACTTCCCGCCCCGATCATGGCTTGTGGACGCGAAGGTCTTCTCCCCCGGAATCACGGGCGTGGCGAGCCGTTCGAGGTTGGTCAATCGCCCCACCAGATTCCGGTATGTCAGCGTCTCGCCGGCGGATGAACCCGTGACGGCCAATGTTGCCATTACACTAACCAGTAACGTTTTCATGGGCATGTTCCCTCTGTGATGATATGTTCTATCAGCGGGTCGCGCCCTTGTTCCAGATCGACTTCAATTCGTGGGCTTCCAACTCGACGAGTTTGGCGTCGCCGCCGGTGGCCATGACCGAGATGTTTTTCACATCCACCTTCTTGCCGGGGCCCGCGCCGGAAATATACACCCGTCCGCCGTTGCCGACGATCTCCATCAACGCCCGGTCAACCAAGACCTGCACGTTGATCTTGCCGTCAACCGGCTTCATCTCGGCGTTGTTGAGCTTGCTGGCTTTCACGTCATACTTGACGACGCCGCCCGGCACGTTCAGCTCGATGGTTGCGGCGGTGCCGACCTCCACCGTAAGGCGGATGTCCAACAGGTCGCTGCCCACCGCCAGGTCGAGCGGCTTGTCCGCATCCAGCTTCTGCGGCTTCGCCTTGTTGGATTTTGCGCGCAGTGTTTCGATCTCCTTGATGGGCGTGGCAAACATGCGGATGCCGTCATCGGTCTTGTGCAGCGTCAGGCAATGGGGGAAGCTGAAGTGCTGGTTATAGGGGCCCGGCGACCCGACCTTGTTCCAACCGATCTGGATCCTGCGTCCGTCAGGCGAATTGTCGAAGGTCTGGGAGGCATAGTAGGGCCCGTAGTGGACCTGGTGTTTGCCCTCGTGTTCGGGGGTGAAGGTCTTGCCGTCAAACTTGCCCACGGCATATTTGGCATCGGCCGCAAAGACGACCCAGCGGGTGTTCTTCGCATCGCCATCGACAGCCAGTTGAAAGAGGTCGGTGCATTCGAAGTAACCGGGCAGATGGCTCTGCTCGGTCCACTCTTTCAGGTTGGTGGAGGTGTAGAAGGCGGCATTCCTGCCCACCCCCTGTTTCTCGTCATAGACCGCCATCACCCAGTGGCCGCCGAGTGCCTTCGCCTTGTCGTCGAGCGGTTGGTCATCCTTGCCGTAGGCATACCAACTGACCTTGGGGTCGCGGCCCCGGTGTTTCACCACCGGGTTCTGCTCGTACCAAGTGAACGTTTCCCCATTGTCGGTGCTGTAGGCGATGCTCTCGCCGGCACCGGTGTCGGTTAGAAAAGCGACCAGCGCATTCTCACCCCAGCCGGCGGTGTTTTTCTTGTCCACCGTGGCGCTGCCGGAGAAGGCGTCGCCTTTACACATGGTCTTGGGAAAGATCTTGTCGGGATGCTGCTCCCAGTGCACCAGGTCCTTGCTCGTCGCATGCCCCCAGGTCATGTTGCCCCACGGCAG
>JAPLUJ010000257.1 GCA_026397695.1 Verrucomicrobiota bacterium
CATCGTCGAGTGCTGCTACGGGCGCGCTCGGTTTGCAATAGCTGACGGGCGTGCTCGTGTTGCACTACAAAGCGAACCCGCAAGGGCGCTTCTCTGCTTCTCTCGGTCACGTCTAGCAACCAGGGCGACGAGGAGAGCCTGACAAGGACCAAGGTGGAAACCCTATTGAATTGCAGGGTCGAGGGGGTCCTTGCATGGCAACAAATTTGACTCGGTCGGCGGCTTCGGCGTCCCGACTCAGCACAAGCCGGGATCTTTCGGATTGGCAGCGGGGGGTAATCGGTGGGATAAACCACCTGTCATGAGCCAAGCACCCCACGCACGGACACCCGCCGGCATCCCGGAGATGTTGCTGGCAGGCGTGGACCATGAGGCGCTCGAACAAAAGTATGTGGTACTCAAAGAGGCGTGCACGCACTTCCTCGGGTATCCGGTGAACCTCAAGCATGATTACTCGGAACTCGCGCGCTTTCTCGAGTTTTCCATCAACAATGTGGGCGACCCGTTCCAACATTCACCCATCCATCTCAACACGCTGGAGTTCGAGCGCGAGGTGATCGAGTGCTTCGAATGGCTGGCCGGTGGCGCTCCGCAGGAAACCTGGGGCTATGTGACGGGCGGGGGAACCGAGGGCAATATGTATGGTCTCTATCTGGCGCGCGAATTGTTGCCGGACGGAATGGTATATTTCTCCGAGGAAACGCATTACAGCGTAACCAAGGTGTTGCGCCTGCAGCACATGCCTAACATCATGCTCAAAAGCCAGCCTAACGGGGAACTCGATTATGAGGATCTGGAGGCGTCGCTGCGCATCAACCGGCACATCCCGCCCATCATCTTCGTCAACATCGGCACCACCATGAAGGGGGCCATCGACAATCTCGAGCGCATCCGCGCCATCCTCGACGAACTGGCGCTGACCCGCCACTACATCCATGCCGATGCCGCCCTGCACGGCTTCGGGCTGGCATTTCTCGATGACCCGCCGCCATGGAATTTCAAGGCCGGCATTGACAGCTTGTCGATCAGCGGCCACAAGTGGTTAGGATCGCCGATCCCGTGCGGCATCGCCCTGGCGCGCCGGCAGCATGTCGCACGCATCGCCCGCTCGGTCGAATCTGTTAACTTGCGCGACACCACCCTCGCCGGTTCGCGCAACGGTCTGACGCCGATGATTTTGTGGCACGGCCTGCGCCGACACGGCTATCACGGCTTGCGCACCATGGTGGCCGATTGCCTTGCCACGGCGGAGCATGCGGTGCACCGCCTGTGCGCCCACGGGTTTGCGGCGTGGCGCAATCCATACTCGCCCATTGTCATCTTTCCGCGCCCGCCGTTACCGTTGCAATCGCGCTGGTGCCTGGCCCCGCAAGGCGCGCTCACCCACCTCGTCTGCTTGCCCCATGTCACGCCCGAACTCATCGACCGCTTCGTGGACGAATATGTTGCGTCCATGAACGGCGCCCCCACAAATGTTAGATAGCATATACCATGAAACTACTCACCATTCCCACGGAAAGCCACCCTGGCGAATTGCTGGCGGTGACGAAGATTCTCGGCGATGCCGGAATCAACATTGATTCCATCGACGCCGAGGAGGAAGAAGATGGCCAGGGCTTGCTGGTCTTGTCAGTGGACCGTTACGACGAGGCCTTGCGTCTGTTGCGCGCGGCCAAAGTGGCCGCGCGCTTTGCGGATGCCGGAGTGAACATCCGCAGCCTGCACATCGCACGCCACCAGATTACCAGCTCACTGGTGAGCCTGGTGACATCCGACAATGAAGCCGCCGCACGCCTGGTGGCCGATCTGATCGTGATGCAGAAATAACCATATATATCATAACTCGCGCAAACCCGCGGCGATCGGCAGGCGCGCGGCGCGGATAGCCGGGAACAAGCCGCCGCCGATACCGATGAGGGTGGCGAAGCCGAGCGCTTTTACTAACAATGCCGGGCTGACGTTGAAGGCAAACGTCACCTGGCTGAAGGTTTGCCAATTGATGGTGGAGGCACGGTAGCCATCGAAAAGAAAGTATGCGGCGGCGGCGCCGAGCACCCCGCCGACGAGTGATAGAAGCACGGATTCTAACAAAACAGAGAAGATCACCGGGCCTGAACCGAAGCCCAGC
>JAPLUJ010000648.1 GCA_026397695.1 Verrucomicrobiota bacterium
TGGCATCCTCAAAGATCGAACCACGCCGTCGGTTCGTGCTGGCAGGCGCAGTGCAGGCCGATGTGGCTGTGTCCGAGTTCGGCGAGGCATGCGTGCAAGCGCCCGAGGATGAGGTCCGGCAGATTGCAATCCGCGCTCAAATGGCCTAACACCACGCGCCTGAGTTCCACGTGGGCGATGTCGCGAATCAGGCCGGTGACCTGATCGTTGGACAAATGTCCATGCCGTGAACTGATCCGCTGTTTGGTCGGCCATGGGCGCCTGGTGTCCGCATCTAACAATGCTGCGTCGTAGTTCGCCTCGACAAACAAGCCATTCAGATCCCGCAGGCTTTCGGTCATGCTGCGCGTGACATGGCCGGCATCCGAGACAAACCCGAGAAGGCGCGAGGCATGGCCGATGACGTATCCGACCGGATCGACCGCATCGTGCTGGATCGCAAAGCTGCGGATCACGGCATCGCCGATGGTGAATGTCTGGGCGGCCTCGAAGGTTTTCCAGATCCCTCCTTCGATGCCCGCCTCTCGGACAACACTGGCCGTTTGTCCCGTCGCAAATACCGGCATGGGGTGTTGTTTCAGGAAAATCCTGAGCCCTCGCACATGGTCGCCGTGCTCATGAGTCAATAATATGCCGCTCAGCGATGCGGGATCGATGCCGACCTGCGCGAGTCGCGGCGTGAGTTGTTTGGCACTCAGTCCGGCGTCTATCATCAGGCGCACGTCACCACACTCGACCACCGCCGAGTTTCCACCACTGCCACTGCCAAGCACCACAAATCGCATCACGCGCCGAGACTGCGGATTCCCGCCCGCCCACGCAAGACTTTCGCAAGGTTCTGCTTGACTTGGCGGTGTAAGACGGCATCTTACCAGACATGCAAACTACGATTTCCACGAAAGGACAGATCATTCTTCCCGCAGAGATCCGTCGGATGGACGGACTGAAGGCGGGTCAGGCATTCGAGGTCGAGCGATTGGACTGCGGCGATTACCGCTTGCGGCGGGTGGCAGCGGTGCCCAATGAGGGTTTGGTGGATTGGTTGTTGAGTTGCCCGGTGAAGGGATTTCTGAAGGATTACTCCTCCACCGCGACGACCGATGACATCCAACCTGATTTCCGATGAAATATCTGGTCGATGTCAACGTGATTTCCGAAGCGACCAAACCGCAACCCGACATGCGGGTGGTGGCGTGGCTGAAGACTAACGAGGCGGTCTTAGTGTTAGATCCGGTGGTGTTGGGAGAGATTCGCCTTGGAATTTTGCTACTGGCTGCGGGCAAACGTCGGAGTGCGCTGGAGTATTGGTTTGAGCAGCGGGTCGGATCGATGGTGTGTGTTCCATGGGATGCCGCTACTGCGCTCCACTGGGCTGAACTCTTGGCCAGACTGCGGAGGAAAGGTGATACCATGCCATTGAAAGACAGCATGATCGCAGCTAGTGCGCTGACCCACCATCTCGTGATCGCCACCCGCAACGCAGGGGATTTCAAAAAAGCCGGGGTGTCGGTGATCAATCCGTTCGCGTGATTCCAAGACCTGCTGTCTTGTGTCCGGCGGCGCCTCACGCTCTGTGTTGCGCGTATTCGAGGGCGGCGGCGACGAAGCCGGCGAAAAGCGGGTGTGGGAAGTTCGGTTTGGATTGAAACTCCGGATGGAACTGCGAACCGATGAAAAACGGATGCTGCGGCAGTTCGATGATCTCGACGAATCCTTCGCCCGCCGAAACGGATGAAATCACCATGCCGGCCTGCTGCAGGCGTTCCTGATAGTCCGGGTTGACTTCGTAGCGGTGGCGATGGCGTTCGTGGATGCGCTCCTTGTTGGCATATAACTTCGCGGCCCGGGTGCCGGCAAACACGATCGACTCACAGGATCCAAGCCGCATCGTGGCGCCCATGTCCTCAACGCCCTTTTGTTCCTCCTGCAGGCAGATCACCGGGTGAGTGGTGGTCTTGTCGAACTCCGTGGAATTCGCGCCTTTCAGGCCACACACGTTGCGGGCAAACTCGATGGTGGCGATTTGCATGCCGAGGCATATTCCGAAATACGGGATCTTGTTCTCCCTGGCGTATTTGGCGGCGAGGATTTTGCCCTCGGTGCCGCGGTCGCCGAAACCGCCAGGCACCAGGATGCCGTCCACATCCCCGATGACTGCCTTCGCTCCATCGTCCTCGACGGCTTCCGTATCCACGCGAACGATTTGCACCTTGGTGTCGTGATGGGCACCGGCGTGGACGAGTGATTCGTAAATCGACTTATAGGCGTCCTGCAGTTCGGTATATTTACCGGCAACAGCGATGGTGACCTTGTGCTTCGGTTGGATCACCCGCTGCACAAATTGCTCCCAATCCTCCAATGCCGGTGTGGGGGTGTGACCCAATCCCAGCTTGTCCACCACGAGGCGGTCGATCCGGTCACGGCGAAGGTCAAGCGGACATTCATAAATCGTGTGGGCCACATCACGGAAGGCAACAACGTTCTTGCGCTCCACGTTGCAAAACATCGCAATCTTCTTGCGGTGTTCCTCGTCGAGTTCCTTCTCGGTGCGGCAAATTGTCCTCCTCAAGATCCTTCTCGGTGCGGCAAATGATGATGTCCGGCTGAATGCCGATCTCGCGCAGCTTGGCGACGGATTGCTGCGTGGGCTTGGTTTTCACCTCGCCGGCGGCCTTGATGTAGGGCAGCAGCGTGACATGGATGAAACAAACATGCTCCTTGCCGACCTCGAGCGCGAACTGACGCAACGCCTCAAGAAACAACAGGCCTTCCATATCGCCGACGGTACCGCCGATTTCGGTGATCAATACATCAACTTCAGGATTGTTCTCAGTGACCGCGCGGATGCGTCCCTTGATCTCATCCGTGACGTGCGGGATGAACTGCACGGTTTTCCCGAGATACTCGCCACGCCGCTCTTTCTTAATGACCGAGTCGAACACCTGGCCCGATGTCAGGTTGTTCATGCGTGACAACACGCCCGAGGTGAAGCGTTCGTAGTGGCCAAGATCGAGGTCGGTTTCCGCCCCGTCGTCGAGCACGTAAACCTCGCCGTGCTGATAGGGTGACATGGTGCCGGGATCGACGTTGAGATAGGGATCGAATTTCTGCATCAGCACTTTAAGCCCGCGGTGCTCCAGCAGGGTTCCGATGGAAGCCGCAGCCAGTCCTTTGCCGAGTGAGGAAACGACGCCGCCGGTGACGAAGATGTATTTCATGGGGTTGCTTGTTTGTTATTGGTTATTAGTTAAGTGGCAAGGAGGTATTGGATGCAGGAAAAGCGGAATGCCGGATTCTTCACTTTTAACCTATAACTCATAACTTTTAACATTTTATTCCCAACATTCTTTCCACTTCGCGGGCTTGGTCCGGGGTATCGACGCCGGACGAGATGTCATCGGTTAGAATGACCCGGATGGATGCGCCGTTTTCAAGGGCGCGGAGTTGTTCTAGCGACTCGGCCTGTTCCATGGGCGAGGGCGGCCAGGTGATGAAGCGTTCGAGAAAAGCGCGGCGATAGGCGTAAATGCCCTTGTGGCGCAGCACCGGCAGGCCCGGCACCACGTTGCGGAAAAATGGCAGCGGCGAACGGGAGAAATAGAGCGCCCGGCCATCGAGCGCGGTCACCACTTTCACGACGTTGGGGTCATGGACCGCGGGATCGGCGGGGTCGAGCGGATTGGCAGCCGTCGCCATATCGAGCGCGCTGTCGTTGGCCATGGCGGTGGCAAGCAAGTCGATGAGCCGGGGATCGATCAACGGTTCGTCGCCCTGGATGTTCACGATGTGGGTGGCTTGCGGCACCGACCGCACAGCTTCGGCGATGCGGTCCGTCCCGGTCGGATGGTCCGGCGAGGTCATCACGGCCTTGCCTCCGAAGGCGATTACCGCTTCCATGATGCGTGCATCATCGGTGGCAACGAGGATGTCAGCGAGCAACGTGCATTTCTGGCAGCGTTCCCAAACGTGTTGAATCAGCGGTTTTCCGGCGATGGAATGAAGCGGCTTGCCGGGGAAGCGGGTGGAGCCCCAGCGTGCGGGGATGACGCCGATAATGTGAGTGGTTGGTGAGGATTGGGGCACGCCTGCGAAAGGTTGGGCAAGCGTAGAACACACCCCCGCCCACAGACAAGAGCGGTTTCAAAAAATCATCAGGCCCGGTGGGGCGATCCGCGTGGCGGAGATTCCCCGCCGCTGCGACTCCTGCTCGGGTGCTCGCCGCCCCGTCGCGACAAATTCCAGGACGATCATCAGGAAATTTGTCGCGGCTGCAGCCGATACGGCACCGGTCAGCAACTCCAGATTGCGGGTGTCATGCGGGCGTCACCCGGTTTGTCGTGCGTCACAAGGGCGTCACCCGGTCTTGACAGCACTTGACGCGGGTCGCAGATTCCCGTCCGTTCCGGTCGTGAGGTTCCGTGTATAGCTGCCCAAGCGCACCTTATTTCGGTAGATGCGTGGTATGGAAAATGCTGTATTTCTTGCGTCTGCCACCACCGTTTTTTGCTGTTTTGTAACATCCCAATCACCACCACTCCGATTCCATGTCCTCACCGCAGACATCCCCGCTGGGTTGGCCCCAACCCCAGGGTCTTTGGCACCCTTCGTACGAAAAAGACGCGTGCGGCGTCGGTTTCATTGCTCACCTCAAGGGCCGCCGTTCCCATGACATCATCGTGAAGACCCTCACGATGAACGCGCAAATGGACCATCGGGGGGCCAGCGGATCAGACCCGGCCACCGGCGACGGTGCCGGTATCTTCGTGCAAATGCCCGATAAATTCCTGCGCAAGGAAATGGCCAAAAAGGGCATCGAACTGCCACCCGAAGGATCCTACGGTTCGGGTTTGGTGTTCTTCCCGCCGGATACCAGCGAGCGTGAGGCCGCCATGCAGGTCTTTGAAATCGTCATCCGCGAAGAGGGCCAGCAATTCATCGGTTGGCGCACCGTGCCGGTCCACAGCCGGATTCTCGGCAGGACCTCGGGCCGCTACGAGCCCAACATCAAGCAGGTGTTCATTGGCAAAAACCCGGACATCACCGATCCGCTGGAGTTCGAGCGCGTCCTCTACGTCATCCGCAAGCGCGTGGCCTACTGGATCAGCCACAACGAGGTGCCTAACAAATATCGCGACGTCCACGGCACCAAGGCCAACAAGTTCCCGGGCGCGGACTACCATTACGTCACCAATCTATCCGCACGCACGATGATCTACAAGGGCATGCTCACGTCCTGCCAGTTGTCCGAGTATTTCCCGGACTTCCATGATCCCGATTTTGAATCCGCTCTGGCGCTCATGCACACCCGGTTTTCTACCAACACCTTTCCGAGTTGGTCCCGCGCCCACCCGAATCGTTTCATCGCCCACAACGGTGAGATCAACACCGTCATGGGCAACGCCAACTTCATGAAAGCCCGCCAGACACTCTGCCTGAGCGAGCGCTTTCATGGCGACATCTCGCGGATCTTCCCGGTCATCCACGAAGACGGATCGGACTCGGCCCGCTTCGACAACGCCCTCGAGTTCATGCACCTCGGCGGCTACGATCTGGTTCACGCGATGATGATGATGATTCCCGAACCATGGGAACGCCACACCCTGATGGATGAGGAGAAAAAGGCGTTCTATGAATTCCACGCCTGCATGATGGAACCGTGGGACGGCCCAGCTTCCATCACCTTCTCCGACGGCCAGCAGATCGGTGCCGTGCTCGACCGCAACGGCCTGCGCCCGAGCCGCTATTATGTCACTGAAGACGACCTCGTCATCATGGCCTCCGAAGTCGGCGTCATCCCCGACCTCGATCCCGCCTCGATCGTCCACAAAGGCCGCCTGCGCCCGGGCCGCATGTTCCTCGTGGACATGCAGGAAGGCCGCATCATTCCCGACGCGGAAATCAAGCAGCGCGTCTGCTCCG
>JAPLUJ010000464.1 GCA_026397695.1 Verrucomicrobiota bacterium
AACTTTTTTTTTTTTTTTTCTATGCCGCTGTTCATCAACGCTAGGGAGCGCGACGGACAGTGGATCGCAGCGGTGGGCAGCTCGCGCCATCCCCGGCGCGGCAACGACGCCGTGACCTATAACAAGAGTGCATACTATGGCGATCTCTCAGGGCTGCCCATCAAGGATGGAAAGATCCATGGCCGGATCACCCTGCACATGACGCCCGACCCGTGGGTGCCACGCGACGGCAAGAGCTTCACCGTCATCCTGGATGTCCATGCCGAACTTGCAGGTGCGGCCAACCTCACTGGCGAATACAAGCTCGTGGCGGCGGGCAACCAGGAGGAAACAGCGAAGTTCGGCGCGTCCGGCCGCATCACGGGCGCGATCAAGGAGTCCCCCCCCCAGGAACATCCCGAGCCCGTGACCTTCCACTGCAAGATGCAGGGCGCACTGGTCGGTGCCGACCCGCGCTTTTCCGAACGCTGCATGATCCTCAGGCTTGGCCTCGAAAAGGGCCGACTCATCTCCGCAATCCACGGTCGGCTGAGCCGGATCTACACGCCTTACGACGAAACCGCATTCGCGCCAGGGGAAAGCACCGCCACGGCAACGCGCGACCGGTTCACCGCCCACGTCGTCGTGCCGACGCAGACGCTCGACGCGGAGCCGTGTCAGTATATCTATGACATCGACGGTTGTGTGATGGATGCGCTTGTCGCCGGCACATACACCCTGACCGTCAAGCAGGGCGGCAAGCCGGATGTGCTCGTTAGAAGCAGTTTCGACGGCGCTGCCAAGCCCGGCATCGTGCAGAAGGAGATCCCCGGGGATCAGTTATGGCATACTCAGGTTGTGGGGTATCAACCGGTTGCGCAGGCAGAGCACCCGCGTTTGTTATTCCGTAAAAGCGATTTGCCGGCACTGCGGGAAAAAGCCAGGACGCCCGAAGGCCGGGCCATTCTCAAGCGGCTGCGCACAACACTCGACGGCGCGGACGGCGAGGCGATGACTCCGCATTTCAGCACTGCGACGGCAACCTATGTGGACAAGAACGAGCAGTTGCCGATCGGCACATATACCATGAGCCACGCGGCCGGGTACGGGTTGTTATATCAGTTGACCGGCGACAAGAAATATGCCGAGTTCGGCCGGCAGTGTTTCGAGAAGGCGCTGGCCGGCGTGCGCAACCGCGACTCTCGTTACAGTTTCCGCAAACCGGGCGGTGCCCTGCGGGCCGGCCCGGCGCTGGGCTGGTATGCCGTGGGCTATGACCTCTGCTACGATGGCTGGGATCCAGCCACGCGCGAAAAACTGGGCCGGGCCATCGCCGAGTATGACGAAGGACAGGAACGCGGCGACATGCGAGCCTTGGTGACGCTCGAAGGCCTGACCCTCGGAACGATGCCCACCGACAGCAATCATTTCGGCCTGCAGATCGGCGGGGCTTCACTAGCACTGTTAGCTGTGCGCGGCGAGGCGTTCGTCGATCCGTCCCGCATCGAGCGGCTGCTGAAAATCGCCGAGCACGGCATGATCCGCAATGTTCTGGCCGGTCCGCGGTGCCTATGGCCAGAACGTGTGGGCCCGCATGGGCCTCAGCGGCGGAGGTTACTACGCCATCGGCCTGGGTGCCGTGACCGAGCAGGACAAGGCCGCCATGAAGTGGTGCTACAACCGCTTTCTGCGCGATGCCGATGCGCAACTTGGCGGGCCTTATGACACGGTCAGCCCCTATCCGCACTGTGCCGTTTCCGCCTTTGTCAACTGGCCCGTCGATCTGCCCGAAAAGCAGCCGGAAACCGTCCTTTCGCACTGCTACCGCGACTCGACCTGCGGGTTCTATTGCTGGCGCAACCGCTGGCAGGACGATCAGGACACGGTGATCACAACGCTCTTGAACGCAACCCGGGGATACTACGAATCCAAGGCGGACTACGCGTTCTATCTGAACTGCGGCGGCAAGCATGGCAACTGGGGCACCGTGGTCAATGGGCCGACCCGCTACTGGCACGCATCACCGCTGGGCGAGACAAGCTCTCTAACAATATCCAACGGGACCTGCTTCGGCGTCGATTTCACCGGTGCCAGCGGTGCCGACGTCTTGTTGGTCACGACCGGTCCGGCGGAGGGTCAGGCGGTGGATCTCGGCACCGTGAAGCTCATCTGCCACTTCCCGACTGCCGGGAAACCGCCGGTGGTCAGCGTTGACGGCGGCGCGGCGGTCGTGGGCAAGCAGCGGATCACGCTCAAGGACGGCCACTTGGTATTCGGGGTGACTGGCCGTTAGCAGGGCCACCGCCTGATGCGCTGCGGGTGCAACGTAGTGCCGCCATGATCTAACGGTAACCCGGATAACCCGGCGATCCGGGGGGCGCGGATTTCCCAACGATATTTCTTGGCAAAGCGGGGCGGCAAGCTAGTTTCGCGGGGAAGGACGTTCCCTATGAATTCATCTACAAACTACTGTCTTATGGTCAAGCGTGCGCGCATTTATGGTCTTTTCCTGTGGGTTTCCTGCACCATTCCATGCGAATTGTTAGCCGAGGGGGTCGTTGGCGGTGCCAGCAGCCCGGCCACGGATCCCGTGACCCGCATGAAGTCATGGGACCAGCATGTGAAGCTGAAGGAGGAATCGATTTTCAAGGATTTGAAATGGCTGGCGGTTGGTCCCAGGTACCAAGGCGGGAAAATCGAAAGCATTTGGTGTCCCAGAGGCCAAAAATCGACCATCTATGTGGGTGTGGGATCGGGCAACCTGTGGAAGACCGAGAACAATGGCGCCGCCTGGGAACCCATCTTTGAGAACGAGTCCACGAACGCCATTTCAGTCGTGACGGGATGCGACAAAGACCCCAACCTGCTGTGGGTGGGAACGGGCGAACGTCACATGGCCCGCAGTTCCTTTGCCGGAACAGGCGTGTTCAAATCCACGGACGCGGGCAAGTCGTGGCATAACATGGGACTTCATGACTCGCACCATATCGGGCGGGTCGTGATTGATCCCGAGAATCCGGATGTCGTGTATGTGGCCGCGATGGGGCACCAATATACATATAACGAGGAGCGCGGCGTGTTCAAGACCACCGACGGCGGCAAAACCTGGAAGAAGTCCCTCTATATCTCCGAGAAGATCGGCATCGTGGAACTCGCCATGGACCCGTCCGACAGCAAGACGCTGTATGCAGCCGCCTGGGAGCGCGACCGCAAGGCATGGAACAATTACGTGGCCGGACCCGGCAGCGGAATCTACAAGACGACCGATGCGGGCAATACCTGGAAACGCTTGAGCGGGGGACTGCCCCAGGGAGAACACGTCGGCAGGATGGGCATCGCCATTGCGCGCTCCAATCCGAACGTTGTCTATATCATAGCCGCCTACCAAGGGGGGAAGGTTTATCGTTCCGATAACAAGGGCGAAAGCTGGCGCCAGACCCACGAGGGCAATGTCCCGACGGGGATCGGTTGGGATTTTTGCCTCATCCGGGTCGCGCCTGACAATGAAAACGAGGTTTTTGTAGTGGGTTTTCACCTGATCTGTTCAACGGATGGTGGCAAGACCTTTGTCAGCAGAACGGAGAAGTGCACGGCCATGTTTGCCGACAACGGCCAAAAAGGCGTTCATTGTGACAGTCACGCGTTGTGGATTGATCGCGACAATCCCGACCGGGTCATCCTGGGGAACGATGGCGGGCTCTACCTATCTCAAGATAGAGCCAAGACGTGGCTTCACATCAATAATCTACCCATCGCCGAGTTCTATGCGATTTCGGTGGATACATCCACGCCATACAATATCATGGGCGGCACTCAGGATAACGGCGCGCATTACGGCACCGCCAAACCCATGGCTCCCGACCAGGAGCACTGGAAGCGAGTCCCCCATGCCGGGGGTGACCAGTATGTCACAAGGGCCGACCCGAACAATCCGGATACGATCTATACCGAGGGCATGTTTGGCAGCATGGGGCGCCAAGATCTGAAGACAGGCAAGGGTGCCGGCATCCGGCCACCGGGAGAGCGATTCAACTGGGTGACCCCTTTTATTCTGTCGCATTACAACTCGCAAACTCTCTATGCGGGTGCCAACAAGGTTTTCAAGAGCGAGAACAGAGGTGATCAGTGGACCTGCATCAGCCCCGACCTGACGACCACTCCGAGTCCGGAAAAAAAAGGCGATGTTCCCTACGGCACCATCACCGATATTGCCGAGTCCGAACTGCAAAAGGGCCTGCTCTATGCCGGCACCGATGACGGACAGCTTCATGTGACGCAGAATGATGGCGCGGCCTGGCAGAAGATCAATCAGGGGCTGCCCGACAAATGGGTGAGCCGTGTGGTTGCATCGAAATATGAAGTGGGCACGGTGTTTGTCTCACTGACCGGATATCGGGAGGATGACTTTGAAAAATATCTATATATGTCCACGGATTTCGGCAAGACTTGGAAGTCCATCGCGGGCAACCTGCCGTCCGAAGCCATCAATGTCATGCGCGAGGATCCAGTCGACAAGGACATCCTGTATGTGGGTACCGAACTGGGTATCTATTGTTCATTGGACCGCGGCAAGACCTGGCAATCGCTGTGCAACCACCTGCCGACCACACCCGTGCATGACATCGCAGTGCATCCCCGGGAAGGCGAATTGGTGATTGGCACTCATGGCAGAAGCGCTTTTGTTATTGATGCGAAGGAAATCAGAAAGAAGAAACCCTTAACCAAGTAACACGAGCAACCATCATGCATCCATCCACATTGAATCATCCGTCAAGGCGCACCTTCCTCAAACACTCCGCCACCGCGCTTGGCGCGCCTTTGGTAGCGCCCCTGATCCTTGCCAAACCGGTGGCCGGCGCCAACGAGAAACTGAACATTGCATGGGTCGGTTTCTGCACCCGGGGCTGGGTTGACCTGAATGCCTGCGCCGGCGGCAACAACATCGTCGCCCTCTGCGACTGCGACCCGAATCTTTGGGAGCGCGCGAAAAAACAGTTTCCAGAGGCCAAATTCTATCTGGATTTCCGCAAGATGTTCGCGGAAATGGGTGATAAAATCGACGCCGTGGGCGTCGGGACTCCGGATCATTGTCACTTTGCCATAGCTCATTTGGCAATGAGTCTCGGCAAGCATGTCTTTGTCGAGAAACCGCTGGTGCACACGCTGTGGGAAGCTCGCACCCTCCAACAGCTTGCCGCGAAAAAAGGTGTTGTCACCCAAATGGGTAACCAGGG
>JAPLUJ010000602.1 GCA_026397695.1 Verrucomicrobiota bacterium
CAGGGGACGCTGGCGTCTGCGGCGCCGTCGCCCACGCCGGTGGCAGCCGCGCCGTTGCCTGGCGGACCGCCGCCGCCGCCGCCGCCGCCGCCGCCACCGCCACGGCGTTCGCCGCCGCCGCCATAGCCGCCACCGCCACGGCGTTCGCCGCCGCCGCCACCGCCGCCATAGCCGCCGCCGCCGCCACGGCGTTCACCGCCGCCGCCGCCGCCACGGCGTTCACCGCCAAAGCCGCCGGGCTTGGATTCTTTGGGTTCGGACGCATTCACGCGGAGGGCGCGTCCTTGGTAGTCATAGCCGTTGAATGCTTCGATGGCTGCATTCAGTTGGCTCTGGTCGCCGAGGGTTACGAAGGCGAATCCTTTGGATCTGCCGGTTTCCCTATCGGTGATGATTTTAACCCTTTCGACGGGGCCGTATGCGGCGAAGAGACCGGTGAGGTCTTCTTCCGTAGCGGTGTAGGGCAGGTTGCCCACGTAGATGTCCATTTTTTGTCTGTGTTATATCACGCCATCATGTGAGACACTCCTTGAGACCATGGCGTTAGAAACCCCGCGAAGTGCGTCCATCCGCGAAATCCACGAACGAACTTGCGATGTCTTTAATCTCCCGCTGAGGGCTTGGCAAGAATTGTTTTCAGGAAAATCGTTGGTGGTTAATGGGTCATCGGGCTTTCGCCGGAGGCATCGCCGAGGTGGCTGAGCGTGGCTGGCAGGAAGCGCTTGAAGCGGGTTTTATCGATGGATTTCATATACGCCTCTTCGGCGGAGATCATGCCGCTGCGGAGTTTCGTCCAGATTGATTCGTCCATGAACTGCATGCCCTCGCTCTTGCCGCCGGTGATGACGTCGTAGAGTTTCTGCGTGGCGCCTTCGCGGATGATGGCGCAGACCGCGGGGGTGGCGAACATGATTTCGTGGACGGCAGTGCGACCGGGTTTGTCCACACGTTTGCAGAGGAGTTGTGCGACCACGCCGCGCAGCGAGGCGGCGAGCATGGTGCGGACTTGGGATTGCTGGTCGGACGGGAAGACGTCGATGATGCGGTCGACGGTTTTGCGGGCGTTGTTAGTATGCAGGGTGCCGAAGACGAGCAGGCCGGTTTCGGCGGCGGTGAGGGCGAGCGAGATGGTTTCGAGGTCGCGCATTTCGCCGACCAGCACGATATCCGAGTCCTCGCGCAGGGCGGCGCGCAGGCCATCGGCGAACGAGGGGGTTTGGATGGGCACTTCACGCTGGGTGATGATCGAGCGTTTGTTGCTGTGGACGAACTCGATGGGTTCCTCGACGGTGATGATATGGCGGTTGAAGTTGATATTGATATAATCCAGCAGGGCGGCGAGGGTGGTGGATTTACCGGAGCCGGTGGGGCCGGTGACGAGCACCAGGCCGGAGCGCATGTGGCCGAATTGTTTGACCACCTCGGGCACGCCGAGGGATTCGAGCGAGGCGATTTCGGTGGGGATCAGGCGGAACACCGCAGCGAGGCCGTACTGTTGTTTGAGGTAATTGCAACGGAAGCGCGAGTCCACGTCCATTTCGTAGGCGAAGTCGAGATCGCCGGTAAGCAGATAGTTTTCAAACGCCTTGGGATCACAGATTTCACGCAGCAGGGTTCTGAAACTTTCACCTTCGAGGATCGGTTGTTCCGGAATGGCACTGATTGTTCCGTGGACGCGGATTTTCGGCGGCTGACCTTCTGATAGATGAAGGTCCGAACCCTTTTGGGAGATCAGGTAGCGGAAGAATTTGTCGATACGGGCCATGGCAGAGAAATGCTAAATTCTAAACGTAGAGGAAGATGGCACTGCGAATTTCTTTTCTTTGGTTTAGAATTTAGTGCTTAATGCTTAGTGCTTGGTGCGTCACATTCAGGATTTGAGGAAGGCCGTCATCTGGACTTTATCATCGGCGCGGTAGAGCACTTCGTCGCCTGAGATGATACCTTCCACATAGAGGCGTCGCAACGATTCATCCATGGTGATCATGCCGACGTTTTTGCCGGTTTGCATGATACCCGGGAGCATGAAGGTTTTGCCTTCCCGGATGCAGTGGGCGACGGCGGGCGTGTTGACGAGGAATTCGAGGGCGAGCACCCGGCCGGTACCATTGGCGCGAGGCACGAGTTGTTGGGAGAGGATTCCGCGCAGCGACTCGGAAACCATGACGCGGATTTGGTCGCGTTGGTCGGTGGGAAACACGTCGAGCACCCGATCCAGGGTTCGCGGGGCGTTGCCGGTGTGGAGGGTTCCCAGCACCAGGTGACCGGTTTCCGCGGCTGTTAGGGCGAGTTGGATGGTTTCCAGGTCGCGCATTTCACCGACCATGATGACGTCGGGGTCTTCGCGCAAGGCGCCACGCAGGGCTTTGCCGAAGGATTCGGTATGGGTATGGACTTCGCGTTGGTTGACGTGGCAGCCTTTGGATTCGAACACATATTCGATGGGATCCTCAAGGGTGAGGATATGGTCCTCGCGGTCACGGTTGATGAAATCCACGAGAGCGGCGAGGGTGGTGGATTTTCCCGAACCCACGGAACCGGTTACGAGCACCAGGCCGTTCTGATAGCGGGTAAGCGGGAGGATGTGTTCTAACGGCAGGCCGATGTCCTCGATGGAGCGGATTTGGGTGTTGATGATACGGAAGGCCATGTCATAGCCGAGACGTTGTTTGACGACGGACGCACGGTAGCGGCCGTGGACATTGGAGTAGGCGAAATCGATGTCGCCTTTTTTCTGGAGGCGGTCCCACTCGGGGTCACCGAGGAACGAGCGGGCGAGGCGTTCGGTGTCTTTGGGTGTGAGAGGCGGGTGGTCGTTCCAAATCGGCGCGAGCGTGCCGAAGCGTCTCCAGGCGGGTGGGAAAGCGGTCGGCAGGTGGAGATCGGAGCATTCGTACTCGCGTCCGAGTTGGAGGTATTGATCGACGTGGTCCAGAACCTGATGTGCTGACATGATGCGGGTTTAGCTGGATTTGGGAATTCGGGCGGGGCGGGATTCGACGCGGTTGGCGTGCCCGGTGCAAGAAAGTGCGGTCATCCAGCGTTTGATTTGATTGGCCAACCAGATTTTCGCGAGCGGGCGGGCGGCGGACCAAGTGATATCCAGCAGGGTGGCGGGGAAGCGGCGGCGTTTTTTCGCCTGCGGATTCTTGCGGCGGAACAAGCAGCTTGCGAGGAAGCCCGAAGCGAGCGAACCCAACCCCCAGGCGGCCGGATGATGTTGCAGGGATGAACGGATGCGGGACGGGATGTCGAGGCGGCTGCGGAGTGCCGTGATGAATTCAGCACGGGTGACGGGAAAAGCGGGCGCAGCCGGGGATTTCGCGGCCCGTGCGAGTCCCATGGCGGCCACCAGATGGAGGATGCCGACGCCGATGGCCAGCCAATACCATGGCCAGCCTGTGGCATGGGCAATGCCCGCGATCACACCGGCCAGCAGCAGCATCCACATGAAACACGCACACACCAGAGCCATCAGGACCAAGAGCAAGCGCCGTGCTCCCGCATGGGCGGCCTCTTTGAATTCCAATGCGATCAACGCGAGGCGCGACGCGATCAACGCGAGCAGTGCTTCCTGCCAATTCGCGGGCAGCTTGGTTTCCCAAAACCGTTCCTTGCCGGGTGTTTCCATTACTGGAGTGGTTGCGATGTCTGATGCGGGCTTCATGCTGCGCCAAACATCCACGCCTAACTGATGTTAGATTACGTTTGACGGGATGCTTGCCCGGGGTGGTATCTAACGGCGCACGATGAGGCCGATGAGGAAACCGAGCGCCAGCGCGCTGACGACGCACTTGGTCGGGTTTTGGCGGATGTAATCCTCGGCAGTCACGTGCAATTCCCGGGCTTTCACCCGGGTATCCTCCCATTGATCGGATGCGGATTCCTTGAGGTGCTGGGCCTTTTCGGTCGTGACCGCCTTGAGAGCGCTGGCCTTGACTGCGGCACCGTCACGAAAATGTTGGGCGGATTCCACGGCGCGTTCTTTCAAAGCGGCGGCTTTGGTTTCGGCGGATTGGACGAGTTCACGGGCTTTTTCGCCAGCGGCGGCGCGAAGGTCGTTGGCGGCCTGGGAGATTGAGGGCATGGGGGACGAGCCGATTGCGGGATCGGGACTGCCGGGGGTGGGAAGTGGATTGGACATGGCTTGATTTTGAGTTAGAACAAACCCTCATGGCTTGTTCTTGTGCGCAAGAAGTCGCACTTTCCAGCGCTGGTTGCAAGACGCGACTTGCAAAATGCGCATCATTCTTTTTTGGTGACGATTTTGGCTTTGGGTGCCGGGACCAGGAGTTCGCGCTGTTCCGGGGGTGGCGTGGTGAACATGGCATTTTCCCACTTGGGATTTTTCAAGGGACCCGTGCCGCGGAACTGGAACATGCCGTAGAACGGTCGTAGTGGCAGGGTGATCAAGCCGAGCAGGCCACGGGCGTTCATGCGCATGGTCATGTCTAAGGTGAGTTCCTGCAAATTGACCGCGCCATCGCCCGCGAAGGTCAGGGAGGTGGAACTGGTGCGGAAATCCCTAGTGCTGAGCATGCCGTCCTTGATCTTGAAAGTACAGAACGCGCTATTGGCACGTTCGAAGCCGATGCTGCGGTCATTCAACACCCCGCTGACCAAGGGGCTGAGCGGGCCGAAGATGGGGACGGCAAACAATTCCGTTTTTTCCACCGCGAACAGCCCCTCTCCGGCCATCGTTGCCACCCGTGCGTCCTTGAGGGAGAAATTGAGGCGTCCGGTGATGTTGCCGCCGCCCTTCATTTGGAAACCATAAGTGGATGCCAGCGTGGGGAGCGAGAGTTTGGTCCAGCTCAACTCACCCTCAAGCAGCCCATTGCCACGGTCATCGAAACGCGCCGCGACGGGACCGTCGAACGCGCTGAGTTTCAAGTCATCGACCGTCACGTGCTTCCCGCGGATGGCGACCTTGCCGTTAGGTTTGTCCAGGGTGAGGGTTTCTCCGAGCAGCCGATAGTCCGCGGCGGCCTCGGTCTTGAAGGAAATATTCAAGGCCGTGCGACCCTGCCGGGTGACGTCCAGGCCGGTGGAAGCGGTAAACTTCGAGCGAATCAGCAACTTGCGGGGCGAACAGGCGGACCATGGGGGCTGCCCAGATGGAGCCTGCGACGTTTTCCACCTCGACGAGATGGTTGGGTTCGTCATAACGAATGCGGCCGACCTTGACGGTGCCTTGTTTGGGGCCGTTGAAAGCATCACGCAGGCTATAGTTCTGATAGTTGAAGACCACGGTGCCGTCGAAGAAATCGAGTTCCTGATGGCTCAGTGAGAGCCGGCACTCGGCGGAATTCACGGGCACGTCCTTGTAGTTGACGTTTTGGACTTTGGCACCGCCGACAAAGGCCCAGGAATCAGGGACATCGGCATCGAAACCGCCTTCGAGCGTGACCTGGGCTGCGGCCCCCTTCCGTTCGCTGAAATCATTGAGCACTTGCTCCAGTGGCTGGCCGATGAAAAACGGTCGGCAAACCGGAATCGGCAGGTTGGTGTCCAGAGCCAGACGGACCAGCGGCCATTGGATCATGGCCTTGCCACGGATCTCCCCGTTCGGACGCATCAAGCGCACGTCTCTCAAAAACAGCTCGTTGTTCCGCCATGAAAACGCACTCTGAACGGTATCGAACCGGGTCCCCCGTATTCTAACTGAATCGCAGCGGGCATGGCCGGTCATGTGGATTTGCGGGTTGTTGTGTTCATCCAAGCGGAACTCACCCGTTGTCTCGAGTGTTTGACTGCCGCCCATGACCACATCACGCAGCGGTGGCAATCCCAGCCATGCATCGAGCAAGTTGGGGATTTCCAGTGACGAGTGCACATCGAAGCGTCCTTCGCGCGCGCCGATGTCATAGTCCAGGTGTCCATCCAAGGCACCACTTGAGTCCGTGGCCTGCAGCGAGGTGATGGTGATCAAGTCGCCGGTGATCTCGGCTTGCGCCGTCACCGCGTCGAGCCAATGCTGATTTTTTCCCACCCCCTTGGCACGCAGCGTCAGCTTGGACTTGAGTGCCGTGCGTTCGTTCGCGTCGCTTTCAATGGCAACCCGGAGCTGCGGTGGGTGCCCGGCGTCGAATTGCCATTGATTGAGTTCCCGGATCACGCGAACGAGCAGTTCGCGGCGTTTTTCCATGTGCAAAGCGTCGGATGCTTGGCCCGCTTTGGGTTGATAGCCGACGAGGCGTGCGTTGAGGTGGATTTCGATGCCGGCGATCCGGCCGTAGGCGTTGCGGATTTCGAGCCGTTGATCGCCGGGCATGAGCAGGATACCATTGACGTCGGTGACTTCAAACGTCGTGGATGTGGAATTGTTCGGGCCGAGTGGTAGGATGAGTTGCGCGTCCTTGAGTTCGACTTTGGTGAGGTGGATGATGCCCCGGGCGAGCTTGGTTTTGTCGAAATTGAGGATCACGCTCAGCAACCGGGAGATTTCATGGTTATGCTCCGGATCGGAGAATATCCGCACGTTGGTGGCGGTCACGCCGCGCAACGGATAATAGCTCAATCTGCCGATTTTGACTTGGGCGCCCTGTTTGCTGATTTCCCGTTCGATGGCCGCGCGCCAGGATTCCGGCAGGCCCGTGTGGTTGGCCCACCAGAGGATCCCGAGTGCTGTCAGGACCGCTGAAAAGATCAGCAGGAAAGCGAGGGAGCGGAGGTTCCGGGTGAGGTGCAGGCGGTGCATGCGGCGTTCCAGTGAGTTTAGTCCATGCTGGACTGCGCGCAAGCCTTGAGAATGTGGAACCCCGGCATTTGACTTGTTAGATCGTCGCCTCGGAACGGACGGAAGCTGCCAGACGTCCGCGACGGCGTGCAAGAATGCGCCCCGCACCGCGTAGTAAGTAGAGAACCGCACATCAACATGAAAAAACGCATTGCAACCTGTCTGATGTTGGCAGTCCTGAACACCGCTTGTCCTGCCGCGCCTGAAATCAATCAAACCAAGCTCCCCGACGAGGTCCGTGCCGGACAGATCCGGGACATGAAGTGGGGCATGTTCATCTGCTGGTCGTTCAGCACGTTCTACGGCCAGGAATGGACGCCTACCCGCGACAAGGACGCGGCTTTTTTCAAAGCCACCGGCTGCGATCTGTCTGTGGGATACCAAGACCACGGAGAAAAAAGTGACCAACAGTCCGCTCGGTATCGACGTGCTCGCCAAGCTCCGCAAGTCTTGCGACAAATTCGGGATCAAGCTGGCGTTTTACTTCTCCGAGGGCGACTGGAACTGGCCGGGCGCGGTGGATGGCAAAGGCGGCAGGACCGGTGGCGGCAGCAATCCCGAACTCAAGAAGGCCCAGCTCAAAGAACTTCTAACGGGCTACGGCCCCGTCGAATTCTGGTGGATGGACCACGCGGTCGGCACCGGCGGGCTTTCACACAAGGAGACGCTTGATTGGATCCACCAATTCCAGCCCAACAGCTTCGTCGGGTTTAATCATGGGGAACCGGCGGGTCGCCTCTGCCTGCGGGAGTTGGGCAGGCCCGGCAAGCTCGGCGATAAGAACGCGTCCCATTTCAACAAGGACGCCGAGGACTCGTTCAAGGGCTATCAACTCGCCGAGTTTACCTATCCCATCCTGCCCGGCCACAAGGGCGGCGCGATGTGGTTCTACTCGCTGCCCATACACGACAACCTCTGCCATCCGGCGGACAAGCTGTTCAAGGACTATCAGGGTGCGCTGCAATACGGCAACATCTTCTCGATCGACGTCGGCCCGAACTATCAGGGGAAACTCCGTGACATCGATGTCAAGACCCTCAAACAAGTGGGTGAGATGATCAGGGCGGGCGCTGCGGCCCAACCCGGCATCCCGCCCGCCACGAAATAGGTGACATCCAATAAACCCAAACAGGAAAACCCCGAGCGAACTGCCGTCGAGCGCCCGGTTCTCAACCACATGAATGCCACAAAACTCCTCGCCCCGCTGCTCGGTCTTGCCGGGACTTTCTCCATCCATGCGGCAGCCTCCGCAGATTGGCTGCTTGATCCTTCGAGTTTCCAAGCGCGGATCCACCAAAACCGTGTCATCCGCCTCGCACCGAATGCGGCCACCGTTTCATTCGAAAACGTGATGACCGGGGAATCCATCATCCGCGGCGTGCGTCCCGAAGCACGCGTAATGTTAGATGGTGTCCGTTATGACATCGGCGGACTGGACGGCCAGCCGGTGCAGAATTTCCTCACAGTTGCAGAGCTTCATGGAGAATAGCGGATTGGCCATCCTCGAACACGATGGCTCATACCCCGGCGACACCTGTGCATCGACGAATCACCCGTTTCATCGGGGTTTTGAGGACTCCCAATGGGTGCAATGGAAGGCCATCACCGACCTCTACAAATGGTGTCGCTCCAACGGAGTCTATCTGAACATCCCGGATTGGTATTTCCTGAGTGGTGGCACCAAAACGGGCATGGGCTACCGCGAAGTGAATTGGTCGCTGCCG
>JAPLUJ010000044.1 GCA_026397695.1 Verrucomicrobiota bacterium
ATAGCGCGCGCCATAGTAATAGAGACCGGTTTCCGCGTCGTAATACTTGGTGGCGTAGCGGATCGGGTTGATCTGGGCCATCGGGCCTTTGGCATGGATGAGTTCGCCGAACGGTCCGTAGGCGTATTCCGCGACAAGGACGCCGTTGCTATCGGCCAGACCGATCACATGCCCGCTTCCGTCATAGAGCGGATAGTAATCCTTGGTCTGCGTGCCCCGCGTTTCCCGGATGAGGAGCAGGCCGCCCGCACCACCTGCATTGCCATCGGCGATGTCCGGTCCCCAGACATATTTGCGCTCAAGCGTGGTGAGGCCGCTCGGGTTCTGGTGGAGTTCATAGATCATATCCCAGCCGTCCCAAATGAACGTGATGCGGTTCTGGGAAACGAGGACTCCGTTTTGATAGACCTTCACGTTCTTCTTGAAGCGCCTGCCCTCCGAGTCGTAGTCGAAGGTGATGTCATAGCCTCGGACAGAGGCGTCGTGGTTCTTGGTGCGGGCTCTAACGAGTTTGTTGCGACCGTCCCATCCGTAGTCCCAGAGCGCGGAGGACTGGCGGTTGCCTGCGGCGTCAAACCCGAATGTCTCGCTGACGGGCGGCACCCAGACGGCCCCGGTTTGCTCGGCCTTGGCATCGGGACTGGCATGGGAGTTGTAATTGGGATTGTTAGGATTACCCTCTCCCGCGCCTTCCAACACGGCGAGGACGTTCCATTCGACCCAGCCGCCACTTGTGCCGGGTGATGTCACGGCAAAGGACACTTCGCCATCGAAGTTCTCGACATCGTTGCCATTGACCCGGACATGGGCCGCGTGATCGGCGGTGACCTTGAGCGTCTTGTCCTGGCTGTGCGTCCAGCCGAGGGTACGGTTGAGAAGGTCGGTCGTGTTGGCGGTGCCCTTGTCGGTGCGGCGTCCGATGCCGTCGAACGAGTAGCTGAAGGAACCGAGGGAGGTGGCGGGGAGGGTGGCGGTGTGGACGGCGGAGGTCAATTGCCCTGCGGTGCCGTATTGATAGGTCCACTCGCCGCCCGCCGTGGCGCATTTGAGGCGGCGGCCGAGGTCGAAGGAATAGCTGTCAGGCTGCCCGTCGATCAGATAGACAAACCCGGGAGCGCCGGTGACATTGCTGTTGGCGGCCTCGATGCGCCCTGCGGTGCCGCGCGTCCAGTTCTGGGTGACAGCGGGCACGAACGTGCCGGTGGCGTTGCCCCACTGGAAGCCGGTGATCTGGCGTGCCGCGTTCCTGCCAAGGACGACTTTCAGGCCCCCGCTGGTGATTTCGGAAATCTCACCGGATACGTCGTTGGGAACCTTGACGGCGGAATGAATGACGGAGGCCCCCCGCTGGAGGGTGAAACCCGCGTCCCGCCCGTATTGGTCGAGGGTTTTGACAACCGAGTAACCCGCGAGCGCACCGGAACTCCAGGTGGTCTGCTGGAGCCTGCCGTTTTGATAGACAAGGCCGCGCACGCCGGAGGAGTCGGTTAGGGTATTGATCCTGCCGGCCCGGTCATAGCCATAGCCTTCGGCAAGGGCGGGTATGGTAAAGTCCCCGGAGGTGACGGTGGGCCAGGCGGCGGAAATGAGATCCTTCGCGCCGTCATCGGAGTAGCCGAAGGTGAGTTCGCCGCCACGGGCAAGGGAAACGGTGTGGAGCAGACCTCCGGGATATGAGGTGTAGGCTTCACCGGCTCCGGCGGCGTATGATTTTCCGGTGGGGGCTCCGGCGGCGTTATAGCTGAGCGAAGTATCAGAACCGATGGCGGGATGGATGGTTTCCTGAAAGCCACCGCCGCTCACCGCAAGAGTGTCGGTCTTGCCGATGATGTCGGTGCCGCTGGTGCTGTGCTGGGTGCCGTCGAGTTTGGTAGTGTGGGTGACGCCATCGACGGTGAGGGTTTCGACTCCGCTGCTGATGCTGTGGCCGCCGAAGGTGATGCCGGGAGCGGTGAGGGTGGCCAGCGTGCCGTTGGTGTTGAAGGTGGCGCTGTGGGTTGCACCACCGATGTATGCTCCTTCTCCATCAATGGCCCCTCCGGTTTTGAGACTGACGGATGCGAGACTGCCATCGGCACGCCAGACTGGGTCGAGATGTGTGAGGGGAATGCCGGTGCCGGAGAGTTTGCTCTTTGCGGTGAGGCCGAGATTGTTAAGGGTTTCGGTTTTGCTCCAGCCCTTGCTGGAGGTGACTACCACTGTTTTTGGGGTGGTGTCGAAATGTGGCGTGCGGGTGATGGTCTCCTCATAGTTGTTGGTTACTCCGAAGCGGTTGATCTTGGTGGCGGTGACTCCCCCGAC
>JAPLUJ010000185.1 GCA_026397695.1 Verrucomicrobiota bacterium
ACCCGCCATTCCGTTGTCAGACGGCCTGGCCGCCGCCTATCAGGACTTTCAGACCTCCATCGCCAGCGGCGGCGCGAGGTTGTGAGCGGAAAGCAAGGTGGCGCGCACTCGTCGAGAGCGCATGCCAATGATCAGCCAACACCCAGCCCAAGCCAAGCCCGGCCGTCTTCTTTTGAGCCACCCATGGTCGCCCCATTGCCCTGCGGCCTCATCGAGGCCGCGCTACCTGTTTGGCATCGAGGCGTCTCTAACGAAGCACCCCTGACCTCACCCACATGAAACGCGCACTCATCACCGGCATCACCGGACAAGACGGTTCCTATCTGGCGGAACTGCTCCTAGAAAAAGGCTATGAAGTCCATGGCATCAAACGCCGTGCCTCGCTCTTCAACACCCAGCGTGTTGATCACATCTATGAGGATCCGCATGTGGAAAATTCACGCTTCCGCCTGCACTACGGAGATCTCACTGATAGTTCCAACCTGACCCGCATCCTCAGCGAAGTGAGACCCGACGAAGTCTATAACCTCGGCGCGCAATCGCACGTTGCCGTGTCCTTCGAGGTGCCGGAATACACGGCGGATGTCGATGCCCTCGGCACGCTGCGCCTGCTCGAAGCCATCCGTTTCCTCGGACTCGAAAAGAAGACCCGTTTCTATCAGGCATCCACCTCCGAACTCTACGGCCTCGTGCAGGAAATCCCGCAGACGGAAACCACGCCGTTCCATCCGCGTTCGCCCTACGCGGTGGCCAAGATGTATGCCTACTGGATCACTGTGAACTACCGCGAGGCCTATGGCATGTATGCCTGTAACGGCATCCTCTTCAACCATGAGTCCGCACGCCGCGGTGAAACCTTCGTGACCCGCAAGATCACCCGCGGCCTCGCCAACATCGCCCAAGGCCTCGAACCCTGCCTGTTCCTCGGCAATCTGGATGCCCTGCGCGACTGGGGCCATGCCCGCGATTACGTCCGCATGCAATGGATGATGCTCCAACAGGAACAACCAGAGGATTTCGTCATCGCCACCGGCCAGCAAATCTCGGTCCGCGAATTCGTCCGCATGGCCGCAATGGAAGCCGGCATCAATGTGGCATTCAGCGGCAGCGGCCTGGATGAAACCGCCACCGTGATTTCCGTGTTAGATCCCTCCAAGGCCCCGGCCGTCACCGCCGGCGATGTGATCGTGCGGGTTGACCCGCGCTACTTCCGCCCCGCCGAAGTCGCGAACCTGTTAGGAGATCCCTCCAAGGCCATCGCCAAACTCGGCTGGCGGCCCGAAATCACCGTCCAGCAAATGTGCGCCGAGATGGTCGCCTTCGACCTCGACGAAGTCAAACGCCACGCGCTCCTCAAATCCCACGGCCATCATGTCTGCGTGCCCAAGGAATAGCCGGGAAGCAGGATGCGGGTAAATTCCGCGTATTTTAATGGACAGGAAACCTGTGCGGTGGTTGATTGAGCCATGACCACGATTTCCTACACCGAAGCCCGTGACCGTTTGGCCAGCGTCTGGGATCAAGCCGTCTCATCGCGCGAACCCGTGGTGATCGATCGGCGTGGCCATGAATCCGTGGTGCTGGTGCCCGCTGGCGAGTGGCGCGGGATGGTGGAAACCGCCCATCTCCTGCGCTCGCCCGCCAATGCCCGGCGCTTGCTCGGCGCATTGAACCGTCTGGATCAGGGGAAGGGCCGGCAACTCACCTTGGAGGCTTTGGCCGCCAAAACCGGAATCGCATGAAACCTGAGTCGCGGAGTCTGGTTTTCGACCGCGATTTTCTCGAGGATCTGGGGTGCTGGGTCGCTACGGATCGGAAAACCGCCTTGCGTGTTCTGGAATTGATAGATGCCATTCGCCGCGATCCATTCCATGGCATCGGCAAACCCGAACCACTGCGCCACCTGGGACCCGGTGTCTGGTCGCGGCGAATCACTCAGGAACACCGCTTGGTCTATCAAGTGAAGGATGATCGCATCCTCTTCGCCCAGGCGCGCTATCATTATTGATTAACATATCATGAAAAAAGTCTTTGTCTCCGGGTGTTATGATATCCTGCACGCCGGCCACCTCCAGTTTTTCGAGGAGGCGCGGGCGCACGGCGATTATCTCATCGTTGCCTTTGCTTCCGCCGAGGTGTTATGGCATCACAAGCACCGCAAGCCATCGATCCCCGACGACCATAAACGCGCCTTGCTGCAAGGCCTGCGCATGGTTGACGAGGTGATCATCACCCATGGCCACAAGGAAGGCTTGGACTTCGAAGAGGATTTCCTGCGCATCCAACCGGACTATCTAATAGTTACCGAGGACGATCAATACGGCCAGGTCAAACAAGCACTCTGTGATCTAACCGGCACCCAATACACCGTCCTGCCCAAAACCCCGCCGCACTTCGAACCGGTCTCCACCAGCTCGATTGTCCGCTGGGTCCAGGCACCCACCGAGGCCCCCCTGCGCGTCGATTTGGCCGGCGGCTGGCTCGACGTCCCGCGGTTCTCCCGACCCGGCGAATTCGTGGTCAACTGCGCCATTTCCCCGCTCGTTTCGCTGCGTGAATGGCCCTACGAAAAACAATCCGGCCTCGGTGGCAGTGGTGCATGGGCGCTGCTCAACGGCCGCGATGGCTTCCAGTCGGAAATCGCCCTCGGCGTCGGTTGGCAAGACCCCGCCGTCATCCGCGAAACCGGTCTTTGCGTCTGGCGCTCCGGTAATTGGCCGGTGCTCGATTTCAAACAGAACGGCGATTTTCTAACCGGCAGGATGGCGGTTTATTGGACCGGCATCCAGCATGACACTCCGGGTGTCGTCAATCACCTGCGGGACTATGACCGCATCGCACACAGCGCCCGCATCGCGCGCGAGGGCGTCCTGCATGCAGACATCCGGCAGCTTGCCGAAGGTGTGGATCTCTATCACACCACCCAGCTTGATGAAGGCATGGTGCCGCTGCCGGAGATTCCCGCTGCCATCACACGCAAATACTGCGGCGGCGGTTACGGCGGCTACGCACTCTATCTCTTCAACGATCCCGCGTACCGCGACATGGCCGTCGCCACCACCCCGGAACTCCGCGCCGTCGAACCGTTTTGCCGGGTCTAACACCCCGCTCGCCGCGCCATGCTCACCATCCCCGTCATCGGCCTGCCCATCGCCGCGACCGACTACGCCGGAGCTGTGACCTGGATTCTCGAACATGCCACCATGGCGGACCGCGCCTACGCCGTGGCAGCCGCCAACACACATGTCGCCGCGCTCGCCCGCCACGATCCGTCATTCGGAGAATCGATGCGCCACTTCGATCTGATTTGTCCCGACGGCATGCCGCTCGTCTGGGCGCTCAACTCCCGGTTGCCGCCAGGTGAAAAACTCACGGATCGCGTTTACGGTCCCACCCTGATGCTGGAAACACTCAAGGCCACCCAGGATCACCACGAGTTCCGCCACTTCCTGTTAGGTGGCAAGGCGTCCACCCTCGAAACCCTCACCCGCTCCTTCGCCACCCGCTTCCCCGGAGTCATCATCGCAGACACCCACGCCCCCCCCTTCGGCGATTGGCCAGCCGACGAGTTTGACCGCGTCCGCGAAAAAATCCGCGCGGCCCGCGCCAACCTGATTTGGGTCGGTCTCGGCTGCCCGAAACAGGAACACTGGATCGCCCGCTACAAGGACCGCCTGCCGCCCGGCGTCTATTTCGGCATCGGCGCTGCGTTCGCCTTCCACGCCGGCGAGGTCAAGCAATCGCCAGCCGTCCTCCAGCGGTTAGGCCTCGAATGGGCCTACCGTCTCACCATGGAACCCCGCCGCCTCTGCAAACGCTACTTTACTTATAACTCGCTCTTCCTTTACCATTTGTTGCGCGACCGCTTCAGACCATGAAAATAACTTCCATCTGCTGCCTCGGCGGCGGCTACGTCGGCGGCCCCACCATGGCGATGATCGCCGCCAAATGTCCTGACATCCAAGTCACCGTTGCCGACACGAACGGTGATCGGATCGACGCCTGGAACTCGGATAGCCTGCCCGTCTATGAACCCGGCCTCCACGCGGTGGTCACCTCCGCCCGCGGCCGAAACCTGCACTTCACGACCGATATCCGCGCCGCCATCATCTCCGCGGAACTGATCTTTGTTTCCGTCGGCACCCCGACCAAGTCCTACGGCATCGGTGCCGGACGCGCGGCGGACCTGCGCTACATCGAGGCCGCCGCGCGCTTGATCGCCGAGGTTTCCAAGGGCCACAAAATCATCGTCGAAAAAAGCACCATCCCGGTGAAAACCGCCAGTGCCATCAAGACGATCCTTGCCGCGAATTCCTCGAGCAAAGCCACCTTCGAGGTGCTTTCCAATCCGGAATTCCTCGCGGAAGGCACCGCCGTCGCCGATTTGGAAAACCCGGACCGCATCCTCATCGGCGGTGAAATCACCCCGGGCGGCAATGCCGCCGTCGAGGCGCTGGCTGCCATCTACGCCCGCTGGATTCCCCGCGATAACATTATAACCACCAGCCTGTGGTCCTCCGAACTTTCCAAACTGGTCGCCAACGCGTTCCTCGCCCAGCGCATTTCCTCTATCAATTCTATCTCCGCACTCTGCGAAACCACCGGCGCTGATATCGGAGAGGTCGCCCGTGCCATCGGAATGGACTCGCGCATAGGCCCGAAATTTCTCAACGCCTCGGTCGGTTTCGGCGGTTCGTGCTTCCAAAAGGATCTGCTCAATCTCGTCTATCTTTGCGAATCCTTCCATCTCCCCCACGTCGCCGAATATTGGCGGCAAGTCGTCCATCTCAACGATTGGCAGAAGTCCCGCTTCACGGAAAAAATTGTCCGTGCGCTCTTCAACACGGTGATCGGCAAGCGCATCGCCATTCTCGGCTTCGCTTTCAAGAAAAACACCAACGACACCCGGGAATCCCCCGCCATCTACGTCTGCCGCGATCTCCTCCGGGAACACGCCTGCCTCGCCATTTACGACCCGCGTGTCGATCCCAATACCATCCGCCGCGACCTCATGCATGCGGGCGTGCCGGCGGATCTCCTCACCTCGAACCTCGAAATCTGCTCCGATCCCTACGCCGCAACCACCGGTGCCCACGCGCTTGCCGTGCTCACCGAGTGGGATGAATTCCGCACCCTCGACCTGCCCCGCATACATGATCTCATGCTCAAACCCGCCTTCGTTTTCGACGGCCGCGCCGTGCTCCCCGCCCGGGCTCTCAAAACCCACGGCTTCGATGCCTTCGTCATTGGTAAAGGTGACTGAGAAGAAGCGGAAGGCCCGCAAGTGAATGGCGCGTTGATTCTCGGACCTGCAGACATTATATTTTTTCATCGTCCGGACATCTGCTCACCCCTTTAACTTCTAACTTCTAACTTCTAACTTCCAGCTTCCAACTTCCAACTTCCAACTTCTAACTTCTAGCTTATAGCTTATAACTCCTAACGTATCATATCTTCTCTTCCGTCTTGTGTCTTCCGTCCCATTCCCCATGCACATTCATCCCGAATTCCACCGCTTTCTCCACCGCCGGGACAAGGAATCCCTACTCGACCAGCGAGGCATCGTCGTCTGGTTGTTTGGACTCTCGGGTTCCGGCAAATCCAGCATCGCCAACGCCGTGGAACGCGTCCTTCACCAACAAGGCCGCTTCACCACCATCCTCGATGGCGACAACCTGCGCACCGGCCTCAATGCCAACCTCGGGTTCACCGACCAGGACCGCATGGAAAATATCCGCCGCATCGCGGAAACCGCGAAAATCTTCGTTTCCCAAGGCATCATCACCTTGGTCTCCGCCATCACCCCGCGTGGCGAACTCCGTGACCTCGCCCGCGGCCTGCTCGGTGCCGATCTCTTCGAGGTCTATGTCCAAGCCAGCTACGAAACTTGCGAAAAACGCGATGTCAAAGGACTCTATGCCAAAGCCGCCCGTGGCGAAATCCAACACTTCACCGGCAAGGACGACTCCTTCGAACCCCCTCAATGTCCCGATCTCGTTCTGGACACCGAAACCACCACCGTCGAAGACGCGGCCTTCGAACTACTCGAAGCCATCCGCGAGCGCATCACGCCCATCTAATAAGTTACCCCTGCCATGCCCGACTATCACCTGAGCCACCTTGACCAACTTGAAGCCGAAGCCATCTTCGTGCTCCGCGAAACCGCCGCCCAGTTCCAGAATCCGGCCCTGCTGTTCTCGGGTGGCAAAGATTCAATCGTCATGGCATGGCTGGCCCGCAAAGCGTTCTGGCCGGCGCGCATGCCGTTCCCCCTCGTGCATATCGATACCGGCCACAATTTCCCCGAAACCATGACTTTTCGCGACGAGTTCGTGGAGTTGATGCGTGCCCAACTGGTCGTCGGCTCGGTCCAGGAATCCATCGATACCGGACGCGTCACGGAGGAAACCGGTGCCAATGCCTCCCGTAACAAACTCCAAACCATCACCCTGCTCGATACCATCGAAGCAAACCACTACGACGCCTGCCTCGGCGGTGGCCGCCGCGATGAGGAAAAATCCCGGGCCAAGGAGCGCTTCTTCTCACACCGCGACGACTTCGGCCAATGGGACCCGAAAAACCAACGACCGGAACTCTGGAACCTCTTCAACGGCCACCGCCATCCCGGCGAGCATTTCCGTATCTTCCCGCTCTCGAATTTCACCGAAATGGATATCTGGATGTATCTCCAACGCGAAAACATCCCGCTTCCCGCCATCTACTTCGCCCACCAACGCGAAGTCTTCCAGCGCAATGGCACCTTGCTCGCCGTCACCCGGTTCCTCCAGCCTCAGGACCACGAACCGGCCAGCCGCCAGACCGTCCGCTTCCGTACCATCGGTGACGCCACCTGCACCGGTGCCGTCGAATCCTCCGCCTCCACCCTAGACGAGGTCATCGCCGAAGTCGCCGCCGCCCGCCAAACCGAACGCGGCACCCGCTCCGACGACAAACGCTCCGAAACCGCCATGGAAGACCGGAAAAAAGAGGGCTATTTCTGACCGATAACAACCCATAACTTCGACGGCCCATGTCTCCCCCTAATCTCAAACCCTCGCCCGACCAAAAACTGCGAATCGCATCCATGCTTTATGTGACCGCACGCAAGGTGAAACACGCCGCCCTGCGGCGGCGCTACCCGGATTGGACCGATGCCCGCCTGCTCGAGGAATTAAACCGCCGCTTCTTCCTGCTCCATGATTGAACTCATCGACACCTTCATCCGTCCGCTCAACGCGCATGGCATCCGCTACATCATCACCGGATCCGTGGCATCCATGGTTTATGGCGAACCACGACTCACTAATGACATTGATGTGGTTCTTGAAATC
>JAPLUJ010000167.1 GCA_026397695.1 Verrucomicrobiota bacterium
AATCCACGCTCGTCCTTGAAGAACAGGCCGAACGTGAGGCCGCCCAACTCATCGACCGGATTGACAAGTCCATCCGGGATTTTTTCAACACCACTTCAGTCGAAGATCTCACGCGGCTGGTCCGCCAACCCGCACGAGTCGGTCCGCTGATGCGCCAATATTACGCGGCGCAACCGTTAGAGTTCCAGCGCTTGAATGCGATCCATAGGCTCCGCCCGTTGCCCATGAACAACCGCGATAACTTCTGGCTGGCATCCGTCTCATTGGGCAACAGCAAGACGCGCCACCTCATCATCGAAATCCTGGAATCCGGCGAACCACGCGTCGATTGGGAAACCTTGGTGTGTTACCAACCGATGAAATGGGACGATTTTGTCGCGCAACGCCCGGCTGGCACCTCGTTGGATTTCCGGGTTTACGCGGAGCGGGACGATTTTTTCAGCCACGAATTTGCGGATGACAAGCTCTGGACGTGTTTTCGTCTCACGGCATTGGACAGTGAGGAAACGCTCTTCGGCTATGCCCGCAGCGGGAGTGAGGAGGCTCAAGCCATGCTCCGCCTGATCGATGAAAACGACGGCCGCAAGACCTCGTTGATCCTGCGCTTGAGCATCCCGGAAGGAGTGCGATCCCGGCGCGGTGTCGTGATCGAAACTCTTCTCAGCGCCCGCTGGATCTACATCGTCCCCCCCGCTCCCGGGTCTTGATCCCCGCGCTTCACCGTGTAAGGCTCCCCGTCCTTGACCACATCCATACCCCATTCCAAGCCTGCCGCCTGCGCCCCGTCGTTTCGCCCGGTGCTCGCGGGAGTTATCGTATTTCTAACCATTCAATATGGCATCGCCTTGTGGTTGTTCGCCCGGATATCAGGCGGCATGATGAACAAATTCAGCGCGCTGGCCCGCGACCAATACCTCGGATTTATAGTGCGTCAAAACCTGTTGATGCTGGTGGCCTACGCGCTGTTAGCCGTGGCCGCGACGTTGCTGGTCCAACCGCTCGTCACGCTTTGGACGCGCCATTCGAAGTATCAAACCCCCCTCGCGGCAGGGCTTCGGAGTTTCGCGATCACGGCGATCATGCACGGTTATTTCATCCTGCGTCTGATGCAAACCCGGCCGTATTTCCTCAGTGAAGCCGAGTTCGGCCAATGGTATTTCAAGGCGTTAGACATGCTTCCGGCAGCGGTGAAACCCGCCGGTTTTTTCTTCCTGTTCACCTTGCTGCCGCTGGCTTTCCTCGCTCTTTCGTTAGGTTGGCACATTCACCGCCGTGGTCGCCGGGGATGGATGGCTGCGGCCTGCATCGCCGTGGGTATTGCTTCCTGGCTGGGCATCCAGCACTGGCCCGGGCGCGCCCCGCGCAAACCGCTGCCAAGCGCCACAACGCCCAACGTCATCATCATCGCGTCCGATTCCCTGCGCGGCGACCTCCTCGGTTGCGCCGGCTACCGGCCGCAGCGCACGGACGGCCCCGCCGCCGCCGGCGTCTCGCCGGCGATCGATGCCCTGGCCAAACGCTCCACCTGTTTCACCAGCTGTTATACATCCATTGCGTCGACCATTGAGTCCTGCGTCCAACTGATGTCCTCGCAGTATCCGCAGAGCCACGGCATCCGCCAAATGTATCCGGACCGCGCCACCGTCGAAGCCACGAAACAACGCATTGTGCCGTTTGCCGCGCTGCTGCGCGAGCGTGGCTATGACACGGTGGCCATCGGCGATTGGTGCGCCGGTTTTTACGAGGTCATCCGGCTCGGCTTCGAACACATCTCGGTTTCGAGTTTCGACAACTTCAAGATCTACATGAGCCAGGCCGTCGTGCTGTCACACTTCGTCGTGCCGATGTATTTCGACAATGCGCTGGGCTATCGGATTTTCCCGCAACTCCAATCCTTCGCCCAGTTCGTCACGCCTCGGGTGGTCACCGAGCGTGTCGAGAATCACCTGGCGTCCGCCGCCATCTCACAACAACCGTTTTTCTGGCACGTGTTTTATTCCTGCAACCATCTGCCCTACCGCAGCCCGGAGCCCTATCTGAGCATGTTCGCGGATCCCGCCTATCAGGGCCGTAACCGCAGTGGCGTGGACTTCGACATCGATGCCTTCATCGGCGGCACCGATGTTGAATCAAAATGGAAGGCCCTGCCACCC
>JAPLUJ010000086.1 GCA_026397695.1 Verrucomicrobiota bacterium
AAGGATTATACAACACGCAAGCAGCTCTTCCTTCGCGAGCTTCGCGTCCTTCTGTTAAAAATCCTCATTACCCCCCAATCCCCACGCGTCCAATATCTCGATGGTTTGAACAGACGGGTCATGTCCGGTTTCAAGCGTCGCTCCGCGACGCCGGTGGCATACTGGATGCCGCAATCCGTGGGTTGAAACCCACGGCTACCATCATGCAGTCGCGCCGCGACCCAGAGGGGGATCGGAAATGCATAAAATGTGGATCATGATCAGGGCACTGACCGTGTTCCCCTCCGCCTCACGCACCACAGGAATGTGGTGCCTCCTTATGTTAGAATCCATGATTTTACCGCAGCATCATTTTGGCCAATGCCAAGGAGCGTCGGATGGGCGTGGTGTGGGCGATTCTTGCGCAGCGCTTGGGCGTGCGCTCCCGGCGGTAGCGCGCCACCTGAAGAGCTGATTATTTGTCTGATCAATGGTTTATTCGGCAGAGCGCCGCAAACTTCCGTTCTTCAAAATGGCGACGCTCTGCCGTGACGCCGCTAGACCAAGCCGGTTCATGGCTTCAGATCAGCTTCGTCTTCCCCGGCACATAGGTCGGGTAGCTGCCGTTCGGTCCCGGTTTCGTCGGCGGTTCCATGTTGTCATGGCAGTCCTCCGCCTTGGGCGGGAAGTAGAAGTCGGATTTGTTGATCTGCTCCCAGGTGATCTCATTGCCGGTGTAGCAGGAGATCTGGCCCATGACGCCGATCATGGTGCTGCGGACCATGTAGTCGCCGTTGTTGATGGGCGTGCCGGCGCGGATGGCTTTCATGTATTCGACCTGCTCCAGATAGTGCGCGTCGGCCTTGGCGTTGCCGTGCCAGTTAGTTTCACCCTTGATGGTACAGCGCATGAGGTCGGCGCAGCCCTTGGTGCCGTAGATCAGGCTGGAATACTCGTCGTAGCAGCCGGTGGTCGTGCGACAGAACGCGTAGAGCCGGACGTTGTTCGGGAACTCATAGACGACGGCGTGGTGATCGAAGACGTCGCCGTAAATCGGATCGGTCATGGACGAGCGCCCGCCCATGCCGTGGCACTTGATGGGCACGGCCTCCTTCATGCACCAGCTCGCGCGGTCGAGGTTGTGGACGAGCGACTGGATCACGTCGTCGCCAGACATCCAGGTGAAATGGTACTGGGTGCTAGCCTGCCACTGAAGCTCGTTGAGGCCGGGATTGCGGGGCACGACAACGTAGGGTGCGCGAAGGAAGTTCTCCTCGATAGACACGATGTCGCCGATGGCGCCGTCGTGGATGCGCTTGACGGTTTCCTGATAGCCGGGGTGGTAGCGGCTGTGCAGGCCGGAGACGAGGCAGAGCTTCTTCTCTTTCGCGAGGTCGGCGGCGGCCTGCATGACTTTCATTCCGGCGGGATCAATGCCGTGGGGTTTTTCCACGAAGACATGCTTCCCGGCTTGGAGCGCGGTCAGGGAATGGATCGGATGGAACTTGGCCGCGTTGGCAATGACCACGGCGTCGCTGGCGGCGATCACTTGCTTGTAGGCGTCGAAACCGGCGAAGCAGTGATCGTCCGCGACGGTGACCTGATCGCCGAACTGTTTCTTGAGCGCGGCGCGCTTGGACTGGACGCGGTCCATGAGGATGTCGCCCATCGCAACGAGGCGGACGCCCTTGTCGGTCGTGAGGACCTGGCTGGCGGCGCCGGAGGCGCGTCCACCGCAGCCGATTATGCCGAGCTTGATGATGTCATTGCCGGCGGCGTGGGCGTAGCGCGAGATATCGAGAGCGCCCAGAGGGGCCACCGTGGCGGTCGCAGCGGCGGTCGCAGCGGCGGAGGTTTTGAGGAAGTCACGACGGGTGACGGAGGAAGTCTGTTGTTCGTTCATGGATCTTGATTCCCAGTTCCTTCAGCGTCTTGCGCAGCCAGGCGAGGGCTTTCTCGATCATCGGGCCGCTGCCGCCTTCGCATTCCATGCTGAGGACTCCTTGGTAGCCAGCGTCGCGGAGGATGCCGAGGCATTGTTTGATGTTGTCCGCATTGACGCCTTCGCCGAGCGAGCAATGGCTCACGGCGATGCCGGTCATGCCGCCGCGCACGGCCTTCGCCAGCGATTCGGAGACGTCCTTCACATGGACGTGGCTGACGCGCGGGAGAAACCTCTTGAGGAACTGCACCGGATCCTGGCCGGCGATGTAGGTGTTGCCCGTGTCCATGTTCATGCGCAGATACGGGCTGTCGCTGAACGCCTGCATCTCGGCCATCATGTCGGGCTTGGTGGTGAAGTAGCCGTGCGGCTCGATGTTCACGATGATCTTGTGCGCCTCGGCTACTTTCAGGATTTGCTGATAGCTGCGTTTCATCATGGCCATCGCCTCCTTGTCCTGGAGGCCTTCCGGCGCGTGCAGGCCGTCGGTGGTGTCCACGCACGGGCAGCCGATCTGCGCGGCCCAGGCGATGGACTTCATCACATAGGGCACGCCGCGCAACGGGCCGTCCTCCTGCGAGAGCGGATACGCGGCATCGACCTGCGAGAACTGCACGCCGTACTTGTCCATTTTCTTGCGGAGCAGCGCGGGGTCTTCGTAGAGCGCGACGTGCGGCTGGTAGCCGAGGCCGTGAATCCAGCTCACCCCGTCAATGAGGCCGCACTCGATATAGTGAACGTCGTTCTTCTTGGCCCATTCGAGGCATTTCTCGAAGGACCAATAGGCGGAGTTGAAGGCGTCGGTATGGAATCCAATTTTCATTTTTGTTGTACTGGTTGAGTTGGTGATTGAATGCACTGGCGAAGGCCTTTCCTCCCGGCCAGGCGCGGCCGTGGAAATCAGGTAGGGAGTGGCGGCCAGAGCAGTGGCGCTGTGGAGGAAGCGACGGCGCGTGGTTGTTGGTTCTGTGCTCATCGTTTCAATGTCGGACGGGATTATAGTTGCTCGCCATTCATCGTTCAAGGCTGTTCTGGTGCGATAATGACTTCTAGCGAGGCTGCGCCTCAGACCCAAGACAACAAGACCCAAGACAACAAGACGCAGCGGTCCGGCAAACCATGTCCCGACGCCCGGCTCCGGCACCTCGTCGCTGCGCTCCTCGCCGCCGGAACCGGGCGTCGGGCGCGGCAGACAAGAAAAAATCGGGACCCCCCGGGAAGAATTCCCTTCCCAACCGCCACCGCCACTGCCATCTCTCATCCCGTTAGCCAGCCCTTCGGGCTTCTATCAAATTAACGGAAAATTGAACGCCCCCCAGGGCTCGGGCTTAACTTGCCATGAAAACCGCCGCCCTTCTTGGAGTCTTGCTGTGCGGGCTCGCGTCACTTGCCGCCGCCCCATCGACAATTTCCACCACCGAAAAATTCGCGTATGCGGCCAATGCCGGTTGGATCGACTTCCGCAGCAGTGCCGCCGATGGGGTGGTGGTGAGTGAATCCTTCCTGTCCGGTAAAGCCTACGCCGCCAACTTCGGCTGGATCGACCTGGGTGATGGCTCACCCGACAACGGCCACACCTATTCCAACACCTCTGCCGGCGACTGTGGAGTGAATCTTTCCTCCACCGGCGCACTCAGCGGCTACGCCTACAGTGCCAACATCGGTTGGATCAACTTCGAGCAAAGCCACGGGCTGCCCCACCTCGATTTTCAAACCGGAACATTCACCGGTTATGCTTATGCCGCCAATCTCGGCTGGATTGCGCTCAACACCGCTTCCTCCGCTTTGGTCACCACCACGCTGAGCTATCCGGACAGCGATGGCGACGGCATCGGCGACTCATACGAAAAGCGCTACTTCGGCAATCTGGAAGTAGCCGATGCCAGCAGTGATTTTGACGGCGACGGAGCCACTGACCTCCAGGAATACGCCGCCAACACCGATCCCAAAGACCCCTCAAGCCTCCTGCGGATCACCCAGCATGAATACTACAACTCACATAGTATAGTGACGCTCACCTTCACCTCGTCAAGCAACCGCCTCTATACCATCGAGCATGACGCCGATCTGGTCGGCACCTGGGCGGATTCAGGGCTGGCCTTGTTTGCACCGGATCCGGGGGCCACTTCGGCGCGTACCTTCCGCTTTGATCACGGTCCCCGCCGCTTCTTCCGCGTGCTTGCCCATCTGCCACTCCAACCCTAACAGAATAACACCCCATGAAGACACTCATCCACATCCTCACCGCCGCCAGCACGCTGGCTCTGCTCCATGCCCAAGGCCCGCTCACCCCCCCAGGCGTGCCAGCGCCCATGATGAAAACGCTGGCTCAGGTGGAGGCGCGCACCCCGCTGCCGCCGCTTGGGTTCAACCCCGCGACGGACTTCCCTATCACCATCTCGCAGGCAGGATCGTATTACCTGACTCAGAACGTGACCGGCGTCAGCGGCAAGCATGGCATCGTCATCAGTTCCGGCAATGTCACGCTCGATCTCAACGGTTTCACGTTGCAGGGAAGTGGCGCGGACGCAGGGTTGATGGACGGAATCAGCGGGTCAAGCATCTCAAACGTGGTGGTCCGCAATGGCCGCATCCGGAGTTGGGCGGGCAGGGGCGTATATCTCGGGACGGTGGCCGTCGTCGAAGACCTCAACATCGAGAACTGCGGGCTTGACGGAATCAAGCTGGGCGAGCAGGCCGCCGTTCGCCGTTGCCGGATCGGCGCGTGCGCATTAGCTCCAAACAGCGGCTACGCGATTACCGTCCAGCACCTGTCGATGGTGGAAAACTGCAATGCCGTCGGCAATTCCAGCGGAATCCTTGTGACCTATGGCTGCACCGTGCGGGATTGCAGCGTGACCTACAGTGGCCGCTGGGGCATCCGGTGCGGCTACGAGAACGTGATCAAGAGTAATCTCTGCGACAACAATGGCACGGCCGCCACCGACGGGGCCGGCATCTATGCGACGGATGCGAACAACCGCATCGAGGATAACAAACTCCTCAACGCGGATCTCGGATTGTATCTCGGTGCCACGGGCAACTACGTGGCCAACAATGTCGTGAAAAACAATACGAAGAATTACAACATCGCGCCGATACTCGGCAAAGCCAATCAACTCAATATCCTGCTATGCCAGATCCCGGAGACGATCGAGTGGCCCTGCTCCGTCCGCTTGGCGGGCAGTCTCTACCTCGACGCCGCCACAAGCAACGGCATCACCGTTGCCGCGAACGACGTGACAATCGATATGGGCGGGCATACCCTGACCGGGCCGGGAACGAACTCCGGTTCCGGCATCTATCAAGGC
>JAPLUJ010000543.1:0-1022 GCA_026397695.1 Verrucomicrobiota bacterium
TCACGAGTTTGTTCTGCATGGTGCTCAACAACACCCTAACAGCACCCGAAACCGCCCGCAAAGGCACCTGTCATCGCCGCCCGTCGACGCGGCTTTGCTCGCTGCTTTCGCTCTGCGGATTTGTCATGTTAGGCGCACCGAGCGCCCAGGCGGCAAACAGGACATGGGACGGTGGCGGCGGCGACGACAACTGGGCCACCGCTGCCAACTGGGATGCCGCGATCGCCACCGGTGATTCGTTGTTTTTCGATGGTACCACCCGTCTGACACCGAATAACAACACGCCGGCCAACAACGACTACAACATCACTTTCAACAGTGGGGCGGGTGCGTTTGCCCTATCGGGATTTGCCATCGACCTGATCAGCGGGGGTTTCGTGGTAAACAACAGCGCGAACGCACAAGCAGTCAATCATGCGGTCCGACTTCTGGGGGATGGCACGTTAACTTCAAACGGCGGCACGCTGACGATTGGCGGGACGCTCAGCGAAAGCGGAACCGCGCTCAAAACTCTAACGGTCAATGGCGCGGGAAATGTGACGATCTCCGGCAATATCACTGCGGATAGCGGCGATTTGCAACTCACCAAGGCTGGGACCGGAACCCTCGCCTTGGGCGGTGCTAACACCTACACCGGAACCACCACGGTCATCGCGGGCACGCTGTTAGCTAACAACACTACCGGATCCGCCACGGGCACGGGCGCGGTCAACGTGAGCGCCAACGGCACCCTCGGCGGCACGGGGACGATCACCCCCACCGGAACCAACGGCATCACCGTCAATGGGATGGTTGTGCCAGGTAGCGGCATCGGCAACCTTACCTTGAATATGGGCAGCACCTCTGGATCCACCCTCATCAACAGCGGCGCCGGCTTCCAATATGAACTGGGCCTCGCAGGCACTGACATCGGTAGTTACGGCGTCAGCGACCTCATCAGTATCGCCGGAGCCAGTGCCAGCGACTTCGCCTTCAACGGCAACAACATTAACGTCGGTGGCACGGGTGGAATCGGGTTTTAC
>JAPLUJ010000543.1:1104-8954 GCA_026397695.1 Verrucomicrobiota bacterium
GTTACCAACAGCCTGATCACTGCTGGACTCACTGTTTCCAATCTAACCTCCGGTCTCTCTGGAAACCTGATCATGGGAGGAACCGGGCTCGGCGGTGACGCGGGTGACATTTACCTGGAAGTCATTCCCGAGCCGGGTGCGGCCCTGTTGGGTGGCATCGGCGTGCTGCTGCTGCTGCGCCGCCGCCGCAGTGCTTGATGGATTCAGTTGTGCCGCCGCCCATCGATATGCGGCTGACTTTGGCGTTTTACGTCAGCCATGCCAGTGCCCATGATCGGTCGCGTCACCATTATGAGCGATGAACCACCCCGCCCGCCCAGACGCAAACGCTACAGCGGCAAAAACCCTCGTCGCTTCGAGGAGAAATACAAGGAACATGATCCCGCGCGTTTTCCCGAAACGATGGCCCAAGTGATGGCTGCCGGGAAAACCCCTGCCGGTTCACACATCCCGGTGCTCGTGGACGCCTGCCTTGAGGCGCTCGCCCTGCATCCGGGAATGACCGGCGTGGACGCCACCCTTGGCTATGGAGGGCACGCCATGAGAATATTACAAAAAATCATCCCCGGCGGGAAATTGATCGGCCTCGACCGGGATCCCATCGAACTGCCGAAAGCCGAACAACGCCTGCGCCTGGCAGGATTCAGCGAGGATAGCTTCGCGGCGGTCCGCTCGAACCTCGCGGGAATTAAAAAAGTGTTAGACCGGCACGGGCTTGCCACCGTGGATTTCGTCTTCGCCGATCTCGGGTGCTCGTCGATGCAATTCGACGACCCCGTACGCGGCTTCAGTTTCAAGCATGCAGGCCCGCTCGACATGCGCATGAATCCCCACCGTGGAATGTCCGCCGCCGTGTGGCTGGCACGCATCACCCCGGAGAAGCTGGCAACCGCCCTCCAAGATTACGCGGACGAACCCCGCGCCGAATCACTCGCCGCCGCCCTCGCCGGGCGGGCATTTCTAACAACCATGGAGCTTGCGGCGGCGGTCCGCGCGGCTGTTAGGGCGGCGGACGATGACCTCGACCTCACCGTGCGCCGCGTCTTCCAAGCGGTTAGAATCGCGGTAAACGACGAGTTGGGCGCGCTCGATGCGTTCCTCAAAGTGCTGCCGGATTGCTTGCATCCAGGAGGTCGCGTCGCCATCATCACCTTCCACTCGGGCGAGGACCGCCGGGTCAAACAATCCCTGCAAGCGGGCTGGAGCTGCGGGGTTTTCTCCACCATCAGTGACGGCGTCGTCACCGCCGGCCCGGAAGAACGCCGCCGCAACCCGCGCAGTACCCCGGCCAAACTCCGCTGGGCCATCCGCTCATGAACATCCGCGTCTTCATAAGGACCCGCGACATTCCTGCGTCAATAAGGAGTCGCGACCTTATTGTCGCGCTCTTCATAAGGAGTCGCGACATTCCTGTCGCGTCTTCATAAGGAGTCGCGACATTCCTGTCGCGTCTTCAATAAGGAGTCGCGACATTCCTGTCGCGTCTTCAATAAGGAGTCGCGACATTCCTGTCGCGTCTTCAGCGGATGCACAGACAAAGAGGGGGACAATAAGGTCCCCCCTCCCTATTTCACCCTCGAAGCCCTTGGCCCCTCCCACAAGGTGTATGTTCCGGCCCGCAGTTTGGCGGGGTTGCGGCGGATATAGCGCACGGCATTCGCGAAGTGCCCGCCATCTCGAATCAGGGTGTCCCGGTAATTTTTCTGCCAGATGCTTCCTTGGCCGATCCGGTGGGCAGATGTGCCTTTCCATGCTTTCATCAGCGTTTCTATCGGAATCTTCGGAGTGAAAATCAGATGCAGATGATTCGGCATGATCACCCATGAGTGATGCTCCACCCGTTCACCTTGGAAACTCATGAGCACGTCTTCGACGATCTTCCGATGACCGGGATCATTCAACAAACACGACCCCGCTCCTTCATCCAGCCAGCCTTCGAGTTTCCATGTGAAACGCTGGTGATATTCGTGCTCGTGTTCCGGCGACCATGGTTTCGGATTATGGATGAGCCAGATGGCGAGTTCCTCTTTCCATTGGCGGAGTTTGGTGACTGGCATCGCGTCACCGAGGCGGAAGGTGACGAACTGCATAACCTCGCCCTGCTGCCAATGCGGCAGCACGGATCCGTGTTTCAGGATCTCGTCCGTGTCGTTGAGGAAATCAGACATAAAAACTCGCGACCTTATTGTCGCGTTCTTCATAAGGAGTCGCGACCTTATTGTCGCGTCTTCAGTGGATGTAAAGACAAAGAGGGAGACAAAGAGGGGGACAGTAAGGTCCCCCCTCCTTATGGAATCGCAGATTCCGCCTTGACCTTGGGGGCTGGACTGACGAAAGTCACCGCCTGCTGCGACAGCATCCCGCCCCCTCTCTTCGGTTTCGTCGGATTTTCCCGCCGGAATGAAGTGGCGTCTGGACGCCATCGGACCACCTGGATTTTTTAACAACTCTTTCATTTCCAACATCTTTCATGTTCAAAAAGCTCTTCGGAAATTTCTTTTCCAATGACATCGGCATCGACCTTGGCACGGCCAATACCCTGATCTACGTCAAGGACCACGGCATCGTCCTGCGAGAACCGTCGGTCGTCGCGGTGAAAGCAGGCACCAACGAGGTGCTTGCCGTCGGCGATGATGCCAAACGCATGCTCGGCCGCACCCCGGGCAATATTGTCGCGATTCGCCCGCTCAAGGATGGCGTGATCGCGGATTTCGAGGTCACCGAGGCGATGCTGCGCCACTTCATCCGCAAGGTGAACAAAGGCCGCCGCTCCAACCCCCGCGTGCTCATCGCCATCCCCTCGGGTATCACCGAAGTCGAACGCCGCGCGGTCCGCGAATCCGCCGAACAAGCGGGTGCGCGCGAGGTCTATCTGATAGAGGAACCCATGGCCGCCGCCATTGGCGTCGGACTGCCCGTGCAGGAAGCGGCCGGCAACATGATCGTTGACATCGGGGGCGGCACCACCGACTGATGATCGGTGAACGCACATCGGAAGATATCAAAATCCGTCTCGGCTCGGCTGCTCCCCTGCCCAAAGAAATGACCATGGAAGTCAAAGGCCGCGATCTCGTCGCCGGTCTGCCAAAAACCATCACCATCACCTCCCAGGAAATCCGCGAGGCTATGGCGGACCCGCTGCGCACCATCGTGGACGCCGTCCGTACCACTCTCGAACGATGCCCGCCGGAACTCGCCGCCGACCTTGTTGATCGCGGCATCGTCCTGGCGGGCGGCGGCGCGTTGCTCAAGGGGCTTGACCGCTTGCTGCGCGAAGAAACCGGGCTGCCGGTCCACATCGCCGAGGATCCCCTCAGTGCCGTGGCCGAAGGCACCGGCAAGGCGCTTCAGGAACTTTCCCTCCTGAAACGGGTCACCAATAAGGACCGCTAAGCGTGTCTTTGGGCAATTCCCGGCCATGAAGCCGCTCAATCTCATCGCTTTGCTGCTCTTTCTCGGAGGGGCCGTGTGGGCCCTGACACGCAGCGACCGCACCGTGCGCGAAATCCAAAACGCCTACTATTCGGCGATCTCGCCTTTCTTGAAATCCGGCTCGAAAATGGAAACCCATGCCCGCGCGTTTCTCAAGGAAACCCGCCATTCCAAAGCCCTCGAAGCCGAACTCGAGGTCACCCGCCAACAACTCGGACGCCTGCGCATCATCGCGTCGCCCCTGCACGCCCCCGAACCCGAAAATGACCAACTCCGCCTCATCCGCCGCAACCCCACCACTTGGTGGCAAACCATCGAAATCGATGCCGGATCCAAACAAGGCATCCGCACCCAGTTCGCCGTGCTCTCTAACGATGGCCTCGTCGGCATGATAGACCGCATCGACAATGGCGGCGAGCGCTCGTCCGTGCTCCTGCTCAGCGATGAAAAATGCCTGGTCTCGGCGCGGGTGGATGGCTCACCCGAGGTCGGCATCCTCAGCGGCCAGCGCGGCGGTTTCGACGGCGTCCCGCTGCTGCGCTTGAAATTCCTCTCGTCCAATGCCGCCGTCCGTCCCGGTCAGCGCGTGTTTACCACCGGCCGGGGTGGCACCTTCCAGGCGAACATCCTCCTGGGAACCATCGATTCCGTAGAAAAAGGCGCGCTGGATTCCGAAGCTCTCGTCCGTCCCTCAGTGAACTTCGCGGATCTTGGCGCGGTATTCGTCGTCTTGTCCCCCGATTCCTAACTGCCTGTGTTCCGCTACTCCCTCATCACCCTGTTGCTACTGCTAGCCGCGTTCGTCGTCCAGCAGTTCCTGCCCGCGTTCACCGGCATGCACGATTCGCGCATCCTCATCGTCCAACTCGTCTTCCTCTGCTGCGCCGTCACCGTCGGCCAACGCACCATGCTCCTGCTCGCCTTCATCGGCGGCTTTTTCTGGGACGCGCAATGCGCGCTCGGCCCGCACGGCGGTGACCTCGAAGTTTATACCCAGCAGGTCGAGTCCCTGCGCTTCGGTTACTCGATCCTGCTCTTCGGTGCCATGGGCGTCCTGATGCAAGGCATCCAGCCGCTCTTCAAACAGGGCAAGTGGCAGTTCTCCGCGCTGCTATCAGGCATCGCCGTGCTGCTCTATCTCACCACCGAATACGCCATCATCAACTTCGTCCGCGGCAATTTCGTGCTCTCCCAAGCCACCGTCTATCAGATTGTTTTCACCTCCCTTCTCACCATGCTTTTTTCCCCGCTAATCTTCTGGATGCTGTTCCGCATCGCGGGGGCGTGCGACTACTCGATCAACCCTGAAGCGGGCCGACGACCCCGCCACGTCCACTGATCCCATGGAACCAGCTTACCGCATCCGTATCTATCTGCTGACAGCGCTCGTGCTGGTCGGCTGCGGCGCGCTGCTGACGCGGCTCTACGATTTTCAAATCGTGCGCCGCAACGAGTTCCTCAACCTCGTCCCGGGCAACCGCACCGTCACCATCCGGGAACCCGGCATCCGCGGTGAAATCACCGACCGCAACGGCATCATCCTCGCCCGCAACCTGCGCAAATACGAGGTTTCCTTCAATCTGGATGAAATCCGCGACGCCTATCTGGCGCAACACAAACCGCAGACCAAGGAAGAAAGCATCGCCCGCAAACACGAGGAAAAGGACATCGTGGACATCGTCAAGGATGGCAAGGATAGCACCATCGGACGCTTGAAGGAACTCGGCATCGCCAAGAACTTCAAGGCCGGCGACCTGCGCACGCATTTCCTCACCCACGGCGGACTCATCCCGTTCAGTTACCGCACGGATCTCACCTACGCGGAGTTCGCGAAATTCGCCGAGCACAACCTCGATCTCCCCGGCGTTTGCCTCAGCACCCGCCCTCAACGCCATTATCCCTATGGCTCGCTGGCCAGCCATGTCATCGGATACCTCAAACAATGGGAAAAAGGCGATGTCCCGGACAGTTCCACCCGCGTCTTCAATCACTATATCGGTGACGAAAAAGGCATCGCCGGTGTCGAGGCTTCCATGGACGGAATCCTGCGCGGTCCCGAAGGCCGCAAGACCATCGTCAAAGACGAAAAAGGCCGCACCATCCGCATGTCCGATTATACCAAACCCGGCATCGGCGCCAAAGTCCAACTCGCCATCGACGCCCGCAAACAATATCTCCTGGAAAACATCCTCCGCCGCACAGGCCGCGCCGCCGGCGTCGTGATGGACGTCAATACCGGCGAGGTGCTCGCCATGGCGTCCGTGCCGGATTATGATCCTAACGCCTTCATCCCGAGCATCGATGCCAGGCGCTGGAAAGACTACAACGAAAACAAACAACTCGCGCCCTTCAGCAACCGCGCCATCTCCGCTTTCACGCCCGGCTCCACCATGAAAGTGCCCACCGCCATCGCCGGCGCACTCCAGGGAATGACCTCCCGCTCGTTTGCGTGTGACGGATATGTGGCCTACGGCAACCACAAAATCGGCTGCTGGCTATGGAATAAAAGCAAAGGCAGCCACGGCTCGCTCCCCCTGCCCAAAGCTCTCCAGCAATCCTGCAACCCCTACTTCAACAAACTCGCTAACACCATCGGCTGGCGCGCCATGGTCGATGGCTGCCAAATGGTCGGTATCGGCAAACGCACCGGCATCGAACTGCCCAAGGAAGACCCAGGTATTTTGCCTGGCAGCCAAGCCTGGCGTGCCGCCAACCCGGGTGCCACCATGACGCCCGTCCTCACTGCGTTCGTCTCCATCGGCCAGGGTGACACCATGGCCACCCCGCTCCAACTCTGCGCCATGGTCGCCTGCGTCGCCAACGGCGGTAAATACTATCAACCGCGCATCGTCCGCAAAGCTGTCTCCGATGATGGTAAAATCCTCATCGATGACAAACCGAAACTCGTCGTCAATCTCATCGAACAGGGTATCAAACCCAAGGAGTTCGAACTCATCCGCAAGGGCATGTGGATGGCGGCCAACGTCCGCGGCGGCACCGCCGGCAAGGTCAAAATGCCCCACATGGAAGTCGCCGCCAAAACCGGCACTGCCCAAACCATCGACCATGGCCGGAAATCTAACAATTCATGGGTCATCAGCTTCGCCCCCTACGAAAACCCGAAATACGCGGTCTGCGTCATGGTGCAGAATGCCGGGTCGGGTGGCGGGGTTTGCGGTCCGCTCGTCCATCTGCTCTATAGCGGGCTCTTCGCCGAGGATGAAGGCCTCATCCTCGCCCTCAAACCCCAGACCGAATTCGTCGGCAATACCGACCGCCTGGAAACCATCGCTCTGCCCGCCGATGTGCTCGCCGCCATCAACGCCAACGATCCGGCGGATGATCCAGATCCCGGCGAGACCGGTGACGAAGTCGGGGAAGACGCCTCGGGAACCATGCTCCCCGCTGCCGACAACACCGTCACCCCCACCCCCACTCTCACTCCGGAAATCGATGATGAAGGAACCGTTATCCCAAGAGCCGTTCCCGTCAGAGAACCATGATCCTGCTGTCTCACACACCCTGCAAACAACCTTGATCCCCATCCTCATCACCATGATCCAACATCTTAAAAGACTCCTCGGAATCGGCAAACCAGATCCCATGCGCGGCAACAGCATCATCGTCAACGTCGAAAAACTCGAACGCCGCGTCGCTCTGTTAGAAGACGGATTGCTGGAGGAATACACCGTCGAACGCGAGGGCGACCAGAATATCGTCGGCTGCATTTTCAAAGGCCGCGTCAAAAACATCGAGGCCGGCCTCAAGGCGATGTTCGTCGATATCGGCCTCGACAAAAACGCCTTCCTGCATTTCTGGGACGCCATCCCGGCCGCACTGGACGCCGACCTCGAGGAAATCCAGCGCTCCAGCAGCAATAAGAAGAAACCCAAAAACATCACCTCGAAGGACATCCCTGACATCTATCCGGTAGGCTCGGAGATTGTCATCCAGGTGTCCAAAGGTCCGATTGGCACCAAGGGTCCGCGCGTCACCACCAATATCTCGCTGGCCGGTCGCTATCTGGTGCTCATGCCCTTCACCGAACAATTCGGCATCTCGCGCAAAATAGAAGACCCGCAGGAACGCACACGCCTGCGCAAAATCGTCCAAAAACTCTCGATCCCGGAGGGCATGGGCATCATCATGCGAACCATCGCACAAGGCACCCGCGCCCGTCATTTCGTCCGCGACCTCGCCATGCTGCTCGGCCAATGGGACGAGATCGAGGCCCGCCGTGTGAGCAACCCGGCCCCCGCATGCATCTTTCAAGAACCCGATCTCATCGAACGCACCGCCCGTGATTTTCTAACAGACGAAATCAACCAGATTCTCTGCGACGACGCCGAAACCACCGAGATGATCCGCCATATCGCCGGCAAAATTTCGCGGCGTGCGAAACGCCGGGTCCATTACAT
>JAPLUJ010000323.1:0-1671 GCA_026397695.1 Verrucomicrobiota bacterium
GGTTCTAACACGTCAGGAACTTCATGATATTGGCTTTCCGACAGATATGGAGAAAGATCATGACCACATTTTCGCAGTATTCTCACTTGAGGAAAATCCCGAATTTGCACATCTCAAATGGGACAGCGACGGTCTTAACGTGGCACTGACGCGCTTCCTGAATCGGCAACGTCCGTCGTATCGGAGGCTGTTAAGCAGACTCACCCGAGACATTGCCAAGCCTTGGTTGGTTTCATTAGCTGATTTGCAGCTTGCGATCAAGGCACCTGCTGACGAAATACAAGAATGATTAGACCTGGTATGACCGCACCCATTCCACCCCAGCACTGGTCAGGCCACCCTCATCCGCTCAATCGCCGCCGCCACATCAGTTACGCGGAACCGGACGGCCTTGCCCATCTTGAAGTAGGGGATCAGCCCTCCCACCCGCCAGTTGTAGAGTTGGCGGCGGCAGATTTTCATGTGGCGGGAGCGTTCGTTGCGCGGCGAAAATCGGGCTGCTATTTCACCCAATCCGCATCCGCTCCAGCGCGGCGTCCAGATCGGATCTCCTGAATCTCACCGCCCGGCCGATTTTGAAATAGGGGACCAGTCCCGCCATGCGCCAGCAGTAGAGGTTGCGTTTGCTGACCTGGAGGTAGGCGCACGTTTGTTTTTCGGTCATCAGGGCGGCAGCGGGTTCGGTGCGCGGGCAATCAGTTGGCGTGTCCATGCCGGTGTTGGCCATGTCAACGGGTGGGGTGGCGACAAATGGCGACAACCAGATTGCCACGGCGGTTCCAGTTGGCCAAAATGGTGCAAAATACTGCTGGCCAATAGCGGCCAATATAGGCCATTATCTGCTGTAACACGCTAATTATGAACGACTTGGAGACACATTCAAATCCTACTCCCGCAACCACCATAAAGGCCTTAACGTCAAAGGGTTAGGGCCTTTACCTTTTCTAGCAAAAGGCCAGTGAAGGCACCCAGTGAAGGCAGTTTTGAAGAGGTTGCCGCTCAGGAAGATTTTTTTCACCCGCTTGACGCCCACCACGCACGCGGCGGCGCGGGATGGACTCAGAAGCGCGATTGTGGTAGGGGCGTGTCCGGTCCATAGACACTGGACGACGAGGCGAGGATGAAGGTCGGCACCTCCATGCGGCGGCAGAAATCCAACAGGCGGATGGTGCCTATGACGTTGGTGAATTCATAACCGATAACCCAATGGCTATGGCGATGGTGCTGCGGCCGCCCCATCGCGCCTGACTCCGGGACAATGGCCAGACACAGCGAAGCGCGGCGTCCCGCAGCTCGGTCATCAGGACGAACTGATCCAGCGCGAGCTTCGGCAACTTCGTGTTGAGCTTGAACCCCACCCTGTCGATCTTGCGCCCGCCGTTCGCCAGTCCCTTCCAATCGATCACGAGTTCATATGATGCCGTCGCTTCCCACGCGATAGGTTCCTCAGGTGTGTTTGACGATGGTTGAGTCATGACAGGACCGCGCAATTGAGTGATATTCGCAGCGAGTTTCACAGTCCTCCCACCAACGGACGCAGTTCTGAAACACTGATGGCAAGACCTTGTCTTTCGAGAGTATCGAGGAGTCTTTCGGCGCTTTGAGGAGGATTCCTGAGCGAGTCACGTTGGCGTTCGAATGCACCACAGACGGCTCTCGCGTCCAAGGCAA
>JAPLUJ010000323.1:1807-13285 GCA_026397695.1 Verrucomicrobiota bacterium
GGGTTCGATGCCGTGGGGAGCGAGTGCCTCTCTCGGGAAATCCTTGCCGTTGAAGGTGACAATGACCTGCGCACGGCAGCAAATGGCGGCGGCAAGAACATGGGTGTCATCAGGATCGGGAAGGATAAGACTCTTTGCGATTCCGAGGTAACCACCAACAAGACAGTCAGGAACCGCCTAGTTCATCAATTCGCGGGTGCGCCGGAGTTGGGCTGCCGTGAGATCCGGCCGGTTTTGTAGCAAGTTGCGGATCCACTCGTCATGGATTTCATCACTCCATCGCGCCCTGAAAATACCTGAGCACGCCAAGTTCAGGAGAAAATCCCTCAATGGCGCAGGATACAGCACGCAGGCATCTAACAGGTCGGTGACCATGGCCGGCGAATCAGTAGCCCATCCCCAGTTTTTGCGCTTGCGCCGCCAAGGCATTGAGGGCGTGTCTGCTCTCGCCGCGAACTTTTTCCATGTAGGCCATGAGATCCTGGAATTTCAGTCGCCGCCGGGTGCCGACCTTGTGGTGTGGGATGGCGCCGGATTCGAGCATCTTGACGAGATAGGGCCGGGAGACCTGGAGAAGGTCGGCCGCTTGCTGGGTGGTCAGTTCATTATGGGTCGGCACGAGCGAGACAGCATTACCTCTGGCCATTTGATTGAGGATCTCGAGAAACATGCGGAAGGCGGTTTCGGGAACCTCGACCGGCTGGCCCTGGGGGGTGGTCGTTAGACGGAGCATCCGGCGCTTCACACGCGGTAGAGCAGCAAACGAACGTGCCGCCAGATCGGCTTGCTGCGCCTCCTCCAAGCGCGGGAACATCGTCCGGGAGTTGTCGGTGAGTTTCATGGGCAAGAGTTTCTCTCGCCGAAATGAACGAAATGAATGAATCTTTCGCAAGCGAAATTCATGAAAATTTTCAGACTGGGCCTGGGTGATGGTGTCACTGCGAAGGTCGATGGGCTGGCCACATCGAATGTAGGGTCCTTATTCTGGTAGGAGGTTGGGATAGGTGATGAACATGGAAGGACTATTCGCGTTGCCCTGCTATTCGCCTCATCGTTCCTTTTCAACTTTCAGCACGTTACAATCCTTGCAGGGCAGCTTGCCGGGCATCTTGACGTGCAGCCCGTCGGATTGCAGCGCCCAATCGACGGTGGCCGTGCTGCCGAGGACCGACACCTTGTGCACCATGCCGCTGAAAAGATTCTTTTCCTTTGCCAGTGATGCGACGATTATGTCTTTGCCGGTCGGATCGCCGAATACATGCACATAAAGAATAGTATTGGCTTTGTTGCATGTAAAGCGACGGACGTTATGGTCCCACGGTTGCGAGGCTATCCCGCGTTCATTGAAATGTCCGCCGGTTGTCTCACCGCCCTCGCCGTAGATAATCCAGGGTCTGGAATCGTAGATGGCTTCCCCGTTGCCCTCAAGCCAGGTGCCCAGAACATCCATTTCTGCGATCTGGTCCTGCGGTATGGTTCCATCCCCGCGAATTGCGATGTTGAGCAGTAAAACGCCCCGCTTGCTTACGATATCCACCAGCAGTTCCTTCAGGCTTCGTGCGTTGTGCAGCATTTTGCTGCTGCCGTCAGGATTCGGCTTCAGGAACCAGTCGTCCGCGATTGTGGTATCGGTCTGCCAGTATTCATTTCGAATGCCCTCGGCCACGCCTTTTTCGTAGTCAAGAACCGTTCCTTTCTGCGGTCCTTTCACTGTGACAATGGCCTGGATGGAGCTGTTGTTTTCGAGACTGTCGGCGTACAATTTTGCGCATGCGTTGCTCATCGGTGCGGGAATCTGGCGATCATCGAAATAGAGCATGTCAGGCTTGTAATTAGAAGTCAGTTCCAAGTGACGCTGCGCAAGCTCTGTTTCAAAAGGAGCGTAATTGAGCGCGTAAAGCTGCTGGGGGTCCAATCCTTCCCACCACGTGCCTTTGCCATCCTTCTTGGTCAGGTTTCCATCATAAGGTATGCCCTTCTTGGGTCCTTCTGAATCGGAGCCAAAAGCCGGCGCAAGCCATTTTCTCGTCCGCGCGACGTGCACGGAAACCGCCCATTTCAGGTTCTGGCGGCGCGCTGCGGCGGCGAAGTCGCCTACCATGTCGCGCTGCGGGCCGACCTTCGTCGCGTTCCAGCCATGCACGCTGCTGGCAAATAGATCGAAATTATCGTGATGGTTTCCCATGGTTGCGACGTAGCGCGCACCCCATTTCTTGAACTGCGTGATGGTCGCATCGGCGTCGAATTTTTCGGCTTTCCATGCGTTGCAGACTTCCTTGTAGCCAGCCACGGACTGGTGGCCGAAAGTTGCACGATGATAGTTCCAGGCCGCGAGGCCCCATTTTTCACGCTGCAGATCCTTGGGTTCCATGTACATGTGGCGCGCATACCAGCCGCCGCCTGCTGCGGGAACTGTTTGGGGTCCCCAGTGCAGCCACAGTCCAAACTTGGCATCCTTGAACCATTCCGGGCATTCCCATTTCGCGGCCACCTGGTCCCAGTTCAAAGTATTTTCTCCACGCGACACCGTGGCCGCAAGCAGCACAATCACGACGGCTGCCATAAACATGTGGTTCACAAGGAAGCACTTTCTGACTAGGAAATTGCTATTTGGGTGAAGGCCGTTGCAAGAGCCGGTGGCCGGACCGGAGGGCGGGGAAAAAGAAGTGCCATAGCTCCGGCGGGTGACCAGGGCGCGCGCCATCGCGCTGGGGCGGTAGCCGGTCTTATCAATGATGCGCTGGCTGCGCTGCCGCGTCTCCTGATGGACCCGGTCTTTGTTGTTGAGCACGCGCGATACCGTGCCGATACAAACGCCTGCGATGCGTGCGATGTCATGAATGGTCTGTGCCATGCGTGAACGGAGCTAACTCCGGTCGGATGGCATTACCAAGCACAATGTCATGAACTGCTAGGAAATTGCTTTTGGGGTGAAGGCCGTTGCAAGAGCCGGTGGCCGCACCCTGACGGGGAAATGGGGGTTGGCGGTCCAGGTTGGGCGACCATGCTTGAGCACCACGTTCGAGAAGCTGCCGGACGCACCGAAAGATGAACTCTAACATTGGTAACATTGGCAGAAGCCTCGTGGCAATCCATGCGCGGAAATGAGCGGAATACGCATCGTGTTTCCACTCGACAGAAACGACCCGTCAATGCATACGCCGATGTGATTATTTGCGGGGAATGGCTATTTCCCCCCCCCGTGACCTGAAACCGTCCGAACCAGAAGCCAACTATGAATCCATTGAAAGCCATCCATTACTGCGGCATTGCGGTTGTAATCGTGTTGTTCGCCGTGAATCCCGCATTGTGCGCCAGCGATGTGCTCAACTACTTCGTGCTCAAGGAAGACAGGTATTGGCAGTCCACGCCTTACGCCGTCGGGGCCAGCGATCTGACGGACAGCGCGCATTCCTTCTCGGTCTTCGGAGAATTGGCCAGCGGCACCGCCGTCACCGCAGCCTCGGTGATGGCGCCGGGTGGTGCCGTCACGCCGATTACGCTCACTGGTGAAAGTAGCATCAATCTGGAACTTCCGTTCGAGACGCGCGGCGCTCTCGATGCCACTTATCCTAACGGCACCTTCACCGTGAATTTCCAGACCGCCCACGACGGACCCCAATCACTGGCCATTCCGATCACTGGTGATGCCTATCCGAATCTCCCGCAGGTTGCCAACCTTCCACAAGCGCGCGGTATTGATGCCACTGCGGATTTTACCCTCGAATGGGTAGCGACCGGCTTGTCCCCGACAGATCTGGTAGTCATCGAGGTCGAGGACCAAAGTTCATGGAACACCGTATTCAGCACCGGCTTGCCGGGTGCTCCGGATGCCTTGCCGGGCAACGCCACTTCAGTGATAATTCCGGCCAACACCCTGAAACCGGGGCATATCTATCATGTGAGTGTGGTGTATGTCCGCATCACTTCCACCAATAACACCTACGGCAGCGGCACTGGCGCGTATGTCCGGTCGGTTAGTACCTGGATGCGCACCAACGGGGCCGATGCCGCCGATACCACCGCACCGCAAATCCAGGATACCGTCCCTTGGCCCGGAACGCAGAACGTGGCGCGCAACGCATGCGCGATGCTGCGCTTCAGCGAACCGATGAACAACGCATTCATCGATATCGCATGGACGGGCGGCAACGGTTTCAATCCGGCGAATGTGGTTTACCGCTGGAACAGCGACGGACCCGAGCCCAAAAACACGCGTTTATATGTCTATTACAATGGACTGCTGCCGGCCAACACCCAGATCAACTACACCGTCAATCCCGCCGCATCCTCAAACAAGATGCGGGATGCGGCGGGAAATTTGTTAGCATCCGATATCACCGGCCAGTTCACCACTGCGGCGAGCCCCACGGCGATGCCCGCGGACGTATCCTGGTTGTTCGCCTCCAAGACCCGGCTCTTCAGGCAGACTTCGGCCATCGCGCCGACGACTGCGGAAGCATGGTTCATGGAGATCAACGGCGGGTTGTCGGCACCGCAGACGGTACCCGACATCCGGCTTCGCCGGACCAGCGTCAGCGGTGCATCATACCTGGTCGCTCTGCCGGAAAATGATCATAACGAGGCGCGCAGCTATGGCGGTCTGCAATACGTGACGAAAGGGGAATTGGATGCGTTTTTCCCGAACGCCATTGATTATACGCTCAATTTCACCCCGCTGCATGAAACATCTAAAATCATTCCCGTGAGTTTCGGCACGGTGGACAATTATCCCGACACGCCGAGATGCGCGAACTTCACCGCCTTGCAAACGATTGACGCGGCTGCGGCCACGACCGTGCAATGGGATGCCTTCACCGGTGCCGGTGCCGACGACGTGGTGGTGCTCAGCATCGAAAACGAACGGGGAAACACCATCCTGCAAACACCGATGCCAGGACAGGCGGGCGTGCTCGCGGGCACCGCCACTTCCCATGTGTTGCCGGCTGGTGCTTTGAGCAGCGGCAGATCCTACCGGGCATTTCTCTATTTCGGAAAGAATCTTTCCAAAGACACGACCACTTATCCGGGAGTGCCGGTGCAGGGTTTCTTCAGCTCGGCCACCGCGTTCGGCATCCACACCACAGGGAATCCACAGGTGGCGCAGGTCACCGGTTCCGTCGTCAGCAATGGCTACGCGTTCCAACTCGCGGTGAAGGGCGAACCCCTCTGGGAATACGATATTTTTGTTTCTTCCGACCTGCAGACCTGGCATCCGCTCCAACGGATGTACACCGATAACAGCGGCCAAATGTGGTTCCATGATTTCGACAAAAGCTTCCTGAACCGCCGATTCTATCGTCTCGCGGACGCGGTTGGTGACCAACTCGTTGTCGATGCCTCCGTCCAGGGAACGGTCACACGGCAGGGAACGAACGAGCCGGTTGCCGGAGCGACGGTCGGAACTTCGTTAGACGGTGCCACCACCACAACCGGCCCTGACGGGTCATTCTTCCTGCAAACCCATACCGGCATGTCCAATTGGTCCCAGCCATACGCAATCCATGTCCAGGCGGCGGGCTTTAATTCCTACTCGCAAAACCAGTCATGGGGAACGCAGGCGCGGGGTGTGCAGATCCACCTCACGCCACCGCTATAGATGAGGTATTCTTCGATCATGGGTCAATGACTATTATATGTGCGGCGGCATGGAGCGAGACCAACGGGAGCGCCAAGAGGCAGAGGGATGCGAGGAGTTTCAAGTCGGGAGATCGGACGGCCGATGGCGGAGACGGCGGCAAGGCGCGGCCCTTACTGCGCGGGCTTGAGGGTGACCTTGCGGATCTGGATGGGTTTCCATTCCGCCTGGACGCCCTTGAATTCTAACGAGGCTTGTCCGGCTGGCAGGGAGATGGTTCCCAGAGTGACCGTCTTGTAGGACTTGTCATCGCCGGTGGCGGCGAGTTCAACCTTGGTTTCCTTCTTGCCGGACTTCACTAACAGACTGACCGCGGCGGGCGCGACGACCTCGGCCTCGACCAGCCAGTCTCCGGCGGCGGGCGCGCTGACGACATATTCGATGCGCCAGTTCGGATCCAGCCAGTGGGTGAGATGGGCGTCGCCGCCGCTGCCCTCGACCTTGATGGTGCCGGTGTAGCCGCCGTGGAGATCGGCATCGAAGGCATTGAGGCGGATGTTGCCATCCGCGCCGACGGTGATGAAGGGTTGCTGCGTCACGGTCGGCGGGCGATCGAATTCCAGAACCGCCACGGAAATGATCGGATCGGTGGCTTTGCCCGGCAGGTTGACGACCAGGCCATCGGCTGTGGCAGCGGATTGGAGCGGTTGATTGTTTGTTAGAATCCGGCCTGCGGCGGGAGTTTCCTTGAGCGTCGGCAGGAGCAGTTTTCCGTCCTCCGGCCAATCCCAGATGTGAAGATAGAGCCTGGTTTTGCCGCCCTCCAGCTTGCGGGTCACGCGGCCCCATGCAAGGCGGCGGGCAAAGGGGCTGGCCTCGGTGCCGTAGATTGCCTCGCCGTTGGCCTTCATCCATTGGCCGACGGCTTTCAGGCGGTCGACGCTTTCGGGCGGGATCACGCCATCGGCGGTGGGGCCGACGTTGAGCAGGAAATTGCCGCCCTTGCTGGCGATGTCGGACAGGTTGTGCAGGATCTGGGTGACACTCTTCCAGTTGTGGTCGTTCTTTTTGAAGCCCCAGGTATCGTTCATGGTCATGCAGACCTCGAACATCTTGCCGGGATAGCCGCGTGGCGGAATGTATTGTTCCGGGGTTTTGGTATCGCCATCGTAGCCGCCGCCGAGACGGTTGTTGCTGATGATGCCCGGCACTTGCGCAAGCAGGTCGTTGAGCGGCTTTGCCAGCTCCGGCGTCATGTTGACCGGCGTGTCCCACCAGAGGATGTCCGGCTTGAAGCGGCTGAGAATCTCGCCGGTCTGGGGAACGGCAATCGTCTTGATGTAGTTGGCAAAATCACCGGTTTGCGCGGGATCCCAACCGGGTTGGTTGGTCTTGATGCCCATGATCGCGCCACCGGGATGGGTCCAATCCTGTGCCTGCGAGTAGTAGAGGCCGAATTTTAGGCCGTTGCCGCGCACCGCCTTGGCCAGGGGCTCCAGCAGATCGCGCCCGGCGCCGGATGCATTCACGGCATCCCATTCGCTGACCGCCGAGTCATAGAGGGCGAACCCGTCGTGGTGCTTCGAGGTGATGACCACATACTTCATGCCTGCTTCCTTGGCCAGATCCGCCCACGCCTGCGGGTCGTATTTGGCGGCGGTGAAATCCTTGGCAAAACCACGGTAGGTGCTGAGGGGGATGGTGGCGTTCTTGAGGATCCATTCGCCAATCCCCCGGATGTCCTGGCCTGCGTAAACCCCGGCGGGCACGGCGTAAACGCCCCAGTGGATGAACATGCCGAAACGCGCCTCCCTGAACCACTTCATGCGGGCTTCGTGTTGCTCGGGAGTTTCAGCTGACGGCGCGGCGGAAGCGGAGAATCCGAACACCAGCGCGGAACCCGCAGCCAACAATGCGGATGATGGCAGTTTGATTGACATACCCATTTTACGGATGGAGCGGGAGGATTTTATCAATTGGCGACATGGGGTGGTTTTACTGGATAACCATGCGTGGAATGGTTGATCTTGCCGGAACTCGAGTACGGAGTGTTTTGGGAGTCAGGGTTTTTCACGCGAGCATTGCCATTCCCGCAGCACGGAAAAGAAGCTCACTGCGGCATCGTCATTCGGATTGACGAAGAGCCTTTCCTTCATGCGCAGGGCTTCCAGTTCAGTGACGTCCTCCTGCTCGGCCACATAATACATGGGCTTGCCGTGATTACCGTAAACCGCATAACAATGCCAATTCATGAGAAACGGCTCGCCATTCCGGCGGTAGTTCCACGTCTCGCCGTGGAAGGGTTCACGGTTCGAGAGCTGTTTCTTCAGTAAACCGACCACGGTGCGGTCGGGGTGCTTCCCCTGAAGGATGCGCGGGGTCATTTCGGCGACTTCATCGCGCCCGTAGCCGGTCATTTTCACCCATGCCGCGTTGACATAAATAATGCGCGGGTTGTGCGATCCGTCCAAGATGGTGTCGGTGACCATGATCCCCCGGCGCAGGTTTTCCAACACGATCAGCCAATCAAATTTCAGTTGCAAACGTCCCCCCTTGCTTCACCAACTCCGCAAAGTTGCCGAAGGCACATCCCGCACCCCGAACGAAAGCAGCGATGGCGACCAGTATTCTCAGGGCTTCACGAAGCGGTAGTGCGAGACGATCCACTCCCCGCCGCCGCGGAAACCCCACAGTTCGGCGCAGGCGAGGAAGAACAAGCGCCACCAGACCCACCAGCGCGTGACGTTTTCCCGCCCGTAAGTTGCGGCGAAGAGCGGCAAAATTTCGGCCTTGTGCGCGTCCATGTTCGCCAGCCAGGCCTCGCAGGTGCGGGAATAGTGCTGGCCGCTCACGCACCAGTGGTTATCGATCATCAAATGGTCCTGAAAGTAGAGCAGCAGGTCGTCGCTGGGCATCTGGCCGCCAGTGAAGAAGTACTTCGCCATCCAGTCGTCATCGCTGCACACCTCGTAGTGGTAGGCATATTCGCGGTGCGTGAAGATGTGAACGAAGAGTTTCCCGCCCGGCTTCAGCCAGGTGGAGATGCGGCGCAGCAGTTCGTGATAGTTTTTCATGTGCTCGAACATCTCCACCGACACGCAGCGGTCGAAGACGCCAGCGCCCACGCCTTCAAAGTGAATCATGTTCGCTGTGATGATGGTGAGGTTGTTCAGGCCGCGTTGCGCCGCCTCAACGTCGATGAATTGCTTCTGGGTGCGCGAATTCGAAACGCTGGTGATCTGCGCATTCGGATAGTGCCCGGCCATCCATAAGGAAAGCGATCCCCAGCCGCAGCCGAGTTCGAGAATGCGCTGCCCGTCTTGCAACTCGGCTCGTTCGCAGGTCAGCTTCAGCATGGCGGCCTCGGATTCGTCGAAAGTGGTCGTTTTATCCGGCCAGAAGCCACTGCTGTACTTCAAATGTTTGCCCAGCACGAGTTGGTAGAAGCGTGTGGGCACCTCGTAGTGCTGCTCGTTAGCTTCCGCCGTCGCGATGGCGATGGGCATCTTCTTCAAATCCTGCACGTAGCGCATCAAGCCCGCACGCTGCGCCTCGACTGTGGGCTGTTTGTTCTCCCGCAGCGTCTTGGCAAGCCGCTGACGGATGCCGAGGCGAAGCATGGCATCAGGGAGGATGTTCTTAGCGAGGATGGCGTTGATGATACTCATTTGGCGGGTCATGCATAGGATCAATTCAACGCTTGAAGGAAGCAATTGCAAACGGATGAAACACCTTGGAGAAAGCCGCGGGAGGGCCAGCTCCTAGGGATAGGCAATGACGACGGTCTGCCAGCCAGCCGCTTTCAAACCGGCCGCAGCCGCAGCCGATAACTGGCCGGTGTGGAGCAACACCTTGGGCGCGGTGCCGAGATCATCGCGCTGGGCAAAGCCGGCGACCTGCTCGGTCCAAGTGACATAATCCACCGGCACCGGCACGTGCATCTCGCCGCTGGCCTTCACCTTATTGACGCCGCGCTCGATCGACGACCCGATCTTGCCAAAGAAATGGCCGACCGTCTTGGGCACCTGCTTCGCCGTTTCCACTGGTTTGGTGGACTAGGTAATTGCTTTCGGGGTGAAGGCCGTTGCAAGAGCCGGCGGCCGGACCGGCGGGCGGGGAAAAAAGGATTGATTATCTCCGCAGATCCACGCAGGGGATGCTCGAAAGCGCCGATGAATCGGCTCGCCCCGGAAAGCCGCCTCAGTGCCGGTGTCACGACTTCCGGCCGAAGCGTATGATGCAAACCGCCAGTGTGGCACCGATCATGTTCGACACGAGATCCCAGCCGGTGTTTGTGTAACCGCCGACGTTGGTGTTGGGGATCGTCAGCACCGCGATGAATTCGACGACTTCGTTCAGCGCTCCGAATCCGCAGCCAGCCGCCGCACAGATAACCAACATGCCAAAGGTGGGTTTGAGATGAATGCCGAACCCGCGCCGCAACGACGCCTTCATACAGTGCCAGCACACCCAGGTCGTGACACCGAAGCCGTATGCGTGGACGACTTGATCAAACTTTAGCCGCTGCGGAATGATCCACCAACTGTAGAACACGGCGTGATCCCCATTGAAAGGCCAGCCCTTCGGCAATGGCACCAAGCCGCCCGCCATGTGCAGCAGCCCCCACAGGGAAAGCGCCCACAACAGCGTCGTGGTCAGGGTCACGGCCCGGTGCACCAGCGTCACCACACCGATGAGCACGAGCATGACGACGATGTAAAAGACGAACTCCTTGTTGCCCTGCACCATCGCCCCCGCCACGGCGGCGATCATGTAAAGCGCGGTGCAAGCAATCAGCGGCAACAGACGGGGGGATGGCTGGTCATTCACGATGCGGCCATTGCATCATAGCCAGCCGCCCATGTCCACTAACGTTCTTCCGGATGCCCGCAGCCACAAAAATGTGGTCGGCGGATTCAGGCTGGAGTCATCGCGGTCATGATCATCAACTCGCTGATCGGGTTTCTGATCACGGCAGCGGTGATCTTCTTTGTCATTGTGAAGCCCGCCAATGCGCTCATGGCCAAGATGAAAAAAGCCGAGGTCGATGCCCCGCCGCCGCCGACTCCTGATGACATCATCCTGCTCACCGAGATTCGTGACCTGCTGAAGAAGTAGCGGACTGGCGCAAACGATGCCGTTTGCCGACTTCGTCGATCAGGCATTGTCATGCCGGACCGGTTTCGGCGATGGCGGGCGATTGGTCGAGGAAGATCCTGCGGGCGATGGCTTGCAGCTCGTCGGCGGTGACGGCGAGCACCTGATCGCGCACTGCAAGGAAATTGCTTTTGGGGTGAGACCGATTTTTTTGTTGTCGCTCGTGGCATGAAAATCTACTCTACTGTCAAGGGCACCGCATGGTGGGGTACCTGAATAGTAACGTGAAAACAAGAGAACAATTGATGAATAGAACATTGGCTGGAATGGTGTTAATCGGTGCGGTGGTGTTCGGCATGGGACTGGCTACACACGCCGAACCGATCAAGGGAGAAAATGTCCGCATGGCGAACGATCCGCCTGAGACCCCCATGGCCCAGGCCGGATTTTTCACCCCTTTGCGCAAGGGCCAGCTTTGGGACACCTGGATGTATTACCATGAGGGCAAATACTATATGTACTATCTGGCCGGAGCCGGCGGGCGTTGGGACGGACATGAGTTGGCCACCTCCGAAGACGGCGTCCACTGGAAGGAACACGGCGTGATGGTCAAACCTCGTGAAGGCGTGAAGTGGATGGGCACGGGACACATCTGGAAGTCGCCGGACTTCGAGACGAGCCACCGGTGGGTGATGAATTACTCGGAATGGTTCGGCGACAAACAGGACATCATGTTTGTGACCTCCACGAACCTGCTGGACTGGACAAAGGTGGACGAGAAGCACCGTTTTGTGCAGGACGTC
>JAPLUJ010000371.1 GCA_026397695.1 Verrucomicrobiota bacterium
TCATTGAAATCCGCCAGGTGTCGGTGCTCACCAAGCTGGACAACGGGAACTATGCCTATGTTTCCACGGCCAAGGAACGGCAGGTGTTAGAAGAGCCGTGCGCGCTACCCGCGAACGCCACGGAATACAAACTTCCCGGCGACAAGGCCGGGCGGTTCCGCATGGAAATCATCGATGCCGAGAGCGTGGTCCATTGTGCGGTGCCGTTCCAAATCGTCGGCAAGGGCGATGCGAGCGCCACTCTGGAACGTGAAGCCGAGCTGAGCTTGCAGCTCTCGCAATCCGCAACCCTGCCCGGTGCGGAAATCGAGGTCTATCTAACAGCACCTTATGCCGGCGCGGGACTGGTGACCATCGAGCGCGACAAGGTCATCACCTCCAAATGGTTCAAGACGGCGACCAAGGCGACGAGCGTGCGTCTGAAGATTCCGGATGACGCCGAGGGTACTTATTATATCAGCGCCGCGTTCGTGCGTGGCACTTCGGCCCCCGAGGTTTTTCACAGTCCATTGAGTTATGCCGCCGCCCCGCTGCGGGTGATCGCCGCGAAGAAAAAACTGGCGTTCAAGCTCGACACACCGCGCGAGGTGCGGCCTGGCACGGAAGCCCGCTTTGGCATCACCTCGGACCAGCCGGCACGCTTGGTGGTTTATGCGGTTGACGAGGGGGTCCATCAGATCACCGCCTACAAACTTCCGCAGCCGCTGGATTTTTTCCTGCGCAAACAAGCGCTCGAAGTGCGGACCCAGCAATGGCTCGATCTGTTATTGCCGGAATATCGTTTTCTCAAGGGCGCGCCGGCGTTTGGCGGTGACGGTAACGGTGACGGGGATGCCGCGCTCTCGCTGCATCTCAATCCCTTCAAGCGGCGCAAGGAACCGCCGGTTGTGTTCTGGTCCGGCGTCATCGAAGCGGGCCCACAACGCAAGGAAGTAACTTGGAACGTGCCGGATTATTTCAATGGCAATCTGCGCGTGATGGCCGTCGGTTGTCAGGCGGGTGCGATCGGCTCGGTTGAAGCTACTACCTTGGTGAAGGCACCGATCATCCTGCAGCCGAACACGCCGTTGTTCGTCACGCCTGGTGATGAATTCGAGGTTTCGGTGTCCGTGTTCAATCATCTGGCGTTAGCTGGGCAGACTTCGATCCAGACCAGTGTCACTTCATCCGAGCAGCTTGAATCCGTCGGCGGGTCCACCGCTTCGGTTCAGTTAGAAAGCGGACGCGAAGGCAGCGTCCGGTTCCGCTTCCGGGCGAAAGATCAACTCGGTGGTGCCGACCTGCGCTTCGAGGCCAGCGGTGGCGGCGAAACCGTGCGGCGCACCACCACGCTCAGTGTGCGCCCGGCCAGCCACCATCTAACAAGCGTGGTCACCGGGTGGTTCCGCACCGGATCGAAGGAAGAACAAGTGAAGCGCACGCTCTATCCGCAGTTTCGTCATGCGCAAGCCAGCGCGAGCATCGTGCCGCTCGGGTTGGCGGCCGGACTGGAGGCATATGTCCGCGAGTATCCATACGGTTGTTCGGAGCAAATCACCAGCCGCGCGATGGTCAAGCTCATCGCCGCGACCGAGGCCGACTTCGGCTTGTCGCCTAAAGATGCGGCGGACGCGCTGGGCGCGGCGATCAGCCAGCTTGCGACGCGCCAGCGTGCCGATGGCGGGTTCGGTTACTGGCATGCGGGTTCTTCCTCGGATTATGAATTCCATTCGCTCTATGTGCTGCATTTCCTCAGCGAGGCGAAGTTGCTGGGACACGCGGTACCGGAAGGGTTGATGCAAGGCGCGTTGAAATATGCGTCGCGCACCGCCCGAGCCAGCACCCGCA
>JAPLUJ010000528.1 GCA_026397695.1 Verrucomicrobiota bacterium
TGCCAATACGCACGAACATACCCGCGCACTGCGACCATCGGGCCGGGCGTGAATGTCGGAAATATGTGCTTATGGATTGCATGGCTGCTGAAGAGCAGCGACTCAATAGAATCAATCACCCAAAGTGTCAACGGAAAATTTTCATTTTTTTCACATTCATCGAATGAAGTGGTTGGTGAAGGTGCGGAATACGGCTGACATCGGAGTGGCCATGAGGCAGGCCCGCGGTCATCTCAGATTTCAGAACTCAACCACCAACCCCCGAAAGCCTCCTCCGCAGGAAAGTAAATACCGTTAGAAAATACACCTCCTCCCTCATCTTGATTCTCCCGCATTTTCCAATACCCACGTTTTGAAACTTCCGGAAATCACCTCAGAATCCAATCCAAACCAATCCCTATCCGGTCTGGCACTCGGTTTTGGGGTGGTTATCAGAATCCGCACACCCGAAGTCGTTCGGATTGTGATCGGGATGTTCCTGAGCGCTTTTTTCTTTGCTGCGAGTTTGGCATTGTGTTGGGGCGGATGCACTCTGGGCGATGCCTTGAGAGGATGAAATTCCCATGACTCCTGGCACACGATTCCATGAGTTAAATGCCCATTTGTAGGTTGACCCCATGAATCAAAATTGCAAACTGCCAGACACCATGAAGGATCCTCCTCCATCCAAGCGGGTTTCACCCAAATGGAGTCTGACGACTTCCTTTTGGTTCTGCCTTGGCGTCACCGCGATCATTACGCCCATCATCATTCTAACTGAGCATCAGTCCATCTGGGTGGAACTGGAGATGGTCACGGGAATTCTTGCCGGGCTGATGTTCCCGTATTTCAGTGTGATCCTGCATCAGGGCGTTCGATTCAACGATTCACGCCGGGCTATTATTGACTGGCCGTCATCTTCGCCGTCAGTGATACGGAATGGCATGGACCCTTGGCCGGGTGTGGGCTTCTTTTCCGAGTTCGGCGCTGGACTTGGATTCGTGGGGTTGATTCTGGGTTTCATATTGGACATGGTCCTCATGCTTGTCCTTGCCTTGATCATTTGCTGGCTGTTCTGGCTTGGCTCCAACGGGGTGCTTGCCGTGATTGTCTTCCTCTATTGGGTGCATCGTCGATGGTTGCGATATCTGGTGACACGGGGCCGACGGTGCAGAGGCAACTGGCCAAGAAGTCTCATTCATGGGGGGAAAGTCGCATTGCTTTACAGCCTCTGCTTCTATCTCGTGATTTTTGTCGCGCGGCAGATTGCCGAATCTGTTTGATTTCCTGGCTGATGAACTGGCACAACAATCGACACTTCACATTCATCGAATCAGGTGGTTGGTGAATGGTGCGGAATACGGTTGACGCCGGCGTGGACATGAGGCAGTATCGTAGCAGCGAGGAGATGGGAGTGTGGAGATGCCATTCTGGAATACGCGCCGCTGCTGCGCCAGCGGCGACTCCATGATGAACCGCCAACCCCAAATGAAACGCATGATCACACCACTCCGCAATTGCAACGTCCGCCGCTTGCTGATGCTCAGCGGGGGCAGTTCAGGCCCTTCCGCGTCCGACCGCCGCTACTCCATGCTGCGGCAGGTGAAAATCACCGACCCAAACCCATGTATGACCCGATGGTATCGTTTGGCTGTGATGAGTCCGGCACCGGTCGGGATTGCAGCTCTGAACCTCCCGTCGAACGGGTCCTGCGCCGAGACCACCGGGCCGGCGGTGAATACCTCCGGCAGTTATACCGTGGCCGCGTGGGTGAAGGTCAACAATGCCGCCGCCACCTCGACCATCCTCAGCATCGACGGCGCGAACACGAGCGCCTTCATGCTCCGCATCGTCAACGGGCAATTCCAATTCTACCGGACGTCCGCCGATGCGACGAATGCTACTCTGATCGGGATCGGTGCCAGCAAGAGCACCATCCCCGCCGTTTCGGGAACCTGGTATCACGTAGCAGGGATCTTCGATGCCTCGGTGACGCCGCGAAGGATGACGCTCTATGTGAATGGGGAGCAGCGGGTCACGGGCACTTCAACTACCGCCGCCTGGCAGGCCGCGGGTAAAACCGCCATCGGCCGTTCTATTTTAAGCGGCAATTATGTGGACAACCTGCAGGGGGCGATTGACGATGCTCGCTTCTACGGCGCAATCCTCACAGGCACGCAGGTTCAGGCGCTTTACGCCATGGGCTTCCAACCCACATTCAGCCTCACTCCCGGCAAGGATCTATGCATTATGCCGCGCGGCGGAACATGCCAGGCGACGATCTTGGTCAATCCGCTGAACGGCTTCACCGGCAGTGTGTCCTTCTCCCCGAGCAGCCTGCCCGCCGGCGTGACCACTTCCTACAGCCCCACTTCCGCATCGGATGTGACGACCCTGACTCTAACAGCAGATGGCACCGCCGCGCTGGGTTCCGCCAACGTCATCGTGACCGGCTCCAATGGCGGCACCATGCGAACTACCACCTTCGCCCTGATGGTGACAGCCGCGAACGCCGGCGACGCTTTCACCTGGCCGGCCTATACCCCGAATCTCAACTATGACTTCCGTAGCGAGTACCCTTCGCTTGCCGCGCCGACACAGGTTTTGAACGACGTCTCGAACGTCGTGGGCACCATTTCATCCGGCTGGTGGTGCTTCCGCTACGGGCCTAACAAAAATGCCGCGGTCACCGCCGCCGCCTGGACTCCCATGCTCGCGCGGCTGAACAAGGACTTCGCGTACATCCGCGACGTGATGCACTGGCCGCCGGACAAACGCGCCAAGCGCGGTTATTTCAGCACCGTATATCTCTACGGCTCCGGCTTGTCCACGGACAACGCGTCGAATACCGATCTCGGTGGCTGGATGAGCAGTGTCCGCTACCAAAACGAGGACTGGCCAATGATTCTCATTTCCTACTATCCCGTGCAATGCTTTGACCCCGCCTACACCGGCACGGACGCCGGCTACCAGCAGGGTGCCGTGACCCACGAGGGCATCCATGCCGTGCTGGCGGATATGCCGGGCTGCAAGAAAGCCGCGTGGTTCCATGAAGGTGGCAATACCTGGCTGCAAGGCACCGCAGGAGCACAGCAATCCGGCAACTACAGTAGCATGGGCTGGCTGAGCGCCGGTGCCATGATCGCGCCGTTCATGCCGATAGAATGCTATAGCGGCTGGCTGGACGATGGCAGTTTCGGCGGGCCATCGGCGGAGGGCGTGTATCAAGGCAAGGACGCAAACAACGTAACCTACACGACTTGGCGCAACCTGCTGGGCGGCACGCAATACGGCGAGGCGTTCCCGCACTTCATGGGCGAAATCGTCTCCGCAGGCAGCGTCGCGTGGATCTGGCGCAACTGCCCCAGCCGTGTGCTCGAAGGACTCGCCACGAGCACCGGCGGACTGGGAGTGGCCGAAACACGCCGCCTCATCATGGAATACCGCGCGCGCTGTGCAATGTGCGACTTCGGCGATTGGTCGGCGGCCTATCAGAAACTGCTCACCAACAACTGGAACATTTCCATTGCTCCGGAGGGATCGCCTGTATGGATCAATGCCGCGCCATGGACGTCGACTTGTTATGTCAGCACGACCAACACCAGCGGAACCCTCACGCCTAACAGCATAACGCTGCCGGGTTGGTCCGGCGCCAACCAGATCCCGCTAACAGTTTCGGGGTCGGCCGGCACGACGGTCACAGTCAATTTCACGCCCATGGGCAACAACATGACGTGCCAGTTGGTGTACCGCGCCACCGACGGGTCGGTGGTTTACGGCCAGCCTGTCGCCAGCGGTGAGTGCAGCGTCCGGCTCGACAAGGCGGTCAAGAACAACGTCGTCATCGCCGTGATCTGCAACACGGACTATCTCTACAAGGGCGAGGCCACGCGCACGGCGAAGTATGACTACCGCCTGACGCCCGGCACCGGCGTGACCGCCACCGCCAGCATCAATACTCAATGGTTTAAAACCACGCCGTTACCGGCCGATCTAACAGCGACGGGAGGAAACGGGGAGGTTGCCCTCTCCTGGTCGGCCGTTGCAGATGCTACATCCTACACGATCAAACGGGGCGCCTCGCCAGGCGGCCCCTATGCGATGCTGACGACTACGACAGCGGCAACCTATATCAATACGGACCTGGCTAACGGCACGACTTACTACTACGTGGTTTCCGCGACCGGCAGTTCCGGAACGAGCATGAACTCCAGGGAAGCCAGTGCCACACCGCTCCCACCCTATGTCACGACAGGAAACTTCGGTTTCGAGACCCCCTCCACCGCCACTTATGCCTACAACCCGAGCGGCGGATCATGGACATTCACGGCTTCCACCAGTGCCGGGGGTTCGGGCATTGCCAAGAATTCCAGCACCTTCACGTCCGGCAACGCGGCCGCCCCCCAGGGAACCCAGGTCGCGCTGTTGCAAAAGGTGGCCACCATTTCCCAGACGATCTCCGGATTCGCACCCGGCAGGACTTATACGATCAAGTTCCTCGCTTGCCAGAGGCAGAACACCTCCGGCGGACAGGACGGTGAAACCTTCGACCTCAAGGTGGACGGCACTATCATCGGAAGCTATGAACCGGTCCAGGCAAGGACGAACTACGCCGGGTTTTCCGCCACGTTCACTGCGACTGCGACCACGCACACGATTTCCTTCGTGGGCACCAATGTGAATACCGGAGACAACACGGTCTTTATCGATAACATCGTGATCACATCCCCAATACCGTCGATCAGTGCGATCGCCAATCAGACCGTGGCGTATGGTGCCGCCACGGACGCTCTTCCCTTCACCTTGAATGACGCGGACTCGGCGATTCCCTCACTGACGGTCAGCGCCACATCGTCGAATGCGGCCGTTGTTCCGTTAGATCACATCGTTCCCGGCGGCAGCGGCATCGCGCGCTCGGTGACCATCACCCCCGCCACCAGTGGCACGAGCACCATCACTCTAACGGTAAGTGACGGCGCGAATACGGACTCCACCTCATTCACCGTCACTTCGCAAACCGCCGGCCAGACATGGCGCAAGCGATATTTCGCAAGCACGGAAAACACCGGTCCCGGCGCGGACATGGTTGATGCGAATGGCGATGGCCTGGTGAATCTCCTCGAGTTTTTCCTCAACAGGGATCCGGTGTTGCCCAATCCGGCATCCACCATGCCGGTCATTCGAAAGGTTGGCCCCAATCTAACATTCACTTACACCCGGAGCATCGCGGCGATGAGCGAAACCCTCGGCAGGGTCGAATGGAGCGACACGCTCGCTGCCGGAAGTTGGTCCGTGGCGGGTGTCACGGAAACACTCCTCGGCGACGATGGCACCGTTCAGTCCGTTAGAGCGACGGTGTCCGCGGGTGAGGGCAGGCGTTTCCTCCGCTTGAAAGTCACCCGGCCGTGAACGCGGCTCACCATCCAAGCCGGTGCATGGGGCCGACGTGCGGGGAAACACCCCATTGCACAACGCGGGCTGTGTCCGCACTAACAAGAATGATTTCAATCCCATGGCCGGACAGTCAGTGAAGGACATGGAATGGACTATCGATACCATCAATCGCTCTCTTCTTAGCGCCGACGCCGCATGAGCAGCAGTCCACCCAACAGGCTCAAAGCAACTTGCGTCGGTTCCGGCACGCCGGTGATGGTGAGAGTCCATCCCTCGAAGATCATCGTGTCCATTCCCGGCGGTGATGGTGTAGGTTTGCGGAATGGCGAAGTTTCTAGCAGTTCCGGACGGTGGGTTCCCTGTGGCCAGGGGTGAAACCGTGTAGGTTGGCGCGAGGGCGGTCAGATTCGTCCCGGATGGCACGGTCAGGGTGATGGTCTGCGCCAACTGGTCAATGACGGCCGGATTGCCCGGCAGACCGAAGCTGAGGATGTTGGTGCCCGGTTTGTTGGTGATGAACTTCGCCATGAGGTCCGCCTCTAACATATTGCGGTCGGTGTCGGCAAGTGCGCTGGTATAGACAAACACATCGCCGATGTGGCCGTTGAAGATGCTCCAGGGGTCGGGATTGTTGCGCCCGATGTTGATATAACTCCAGTAGCCCGTGGCGCCGCCCTGCCACTTCGGATCCAGCGAGGTCATCGCGCTAGTGTTGGTATTGCTATAGATTTGGCTGCCGTTGGCATATATCTTATAGGTGCCATCCGCTTGCACCACCAGGCTGAGAATCGTTACCTGACCGTCTGGGATGGCAGTCTCGACGGGCAATTGTGTGATGAGACCGTTGCGCATGATCCACAGCCTCCCGTCGGCGTTGCCGAGGGCCAACACCAGACGGTTATAAAAGACGTCGATCACCGAATTCCAGGAGTCGACACTTGTATTGCGCGTCGGCTTCACCGCCACGACA
>JAPLUJ010000703.1 GCA_026397695.1 Verrucomicrobiota bacterium
AAACGTTGTTGTGCCAGAAAAACACATGCGCAGACGCCTCAAGAAAATCGCCGTTTGGCTGCTCATTGCATTCCTGTCTTGGTGCGTCGTTCTAGGAATCAATGTTTGGAGATACGGCACGCATGACCGAGCGACAAAGTCTGATTGTATCATCATTCTAGGGGCAGCGGTTCAGGGGACTACGGCATCACCTGTATATGAAGAGCGCATTCGACACGGGATCAGTCTCTACGATTCCGGGTATGCTCCCAAGCTTCTGTTTACCGGAGGCATTGGCGGCGGGCAGATTCACTCGGAGGCTAGCGTCGGGCGATCTACTGCTATTCAGCATGGGGTTCCTGCCACGGATATTCTCGTTGAGGAGAAGTCGCGAACGACTCAACAGAACCTCTCAGAACCACTTGCCTTGATGAGGCAACATGGGATTAAGTCCGCAATTATTGTGAGTGATCCACTGCACATGAAACGAGCTATGATGATGGCGTAGGACTTGGATATTGCTGCCGTTTCGGCACCAACCCCAACATCCCGATACCGATCACTTAAGACGAAGCTTGGCTTTCTACTTCGTGAGCTGTATTTCACCCACCACTATTTCGCCACAGGACAATAAAAGGAGGCGCAATCGTGTCCCCGTGACTGACTGCGAGAGCCAGCCACGGGTCCCACACCACCGTGCGTACGGGTTTGACTTCGTCCATGCGGTCAGGCTTCGCGGATTTTCCGAGCCGCTATTGCGGCAGGGGCATTGTACACGGCGGTTCCGCACAGACGCGGGACAAGACCGCGTGAGAAACGGACCGCAGCCCGCTCCTGAGCGCCCACATGGTTGCCGGGCTGCGCCCGCCCTGCGGGCAGCCTGTGGCTGGCTGTCTCCGCTGCGCTCCGGCTCTATGCGGTTCTTGTCCATTAGCTCGCGACTTTCTCCTAGCCTGCCTTCCCCGCGTCGGTTACCCTTCACGAGTTGGCTGCAGATGGTAGTTTCTTCATTTTCATGTTCTGGTATTCCTACAGGGGACTTCAACCCCCTTTACAACGTGCCCATGCTGGGCACACACAAGACGGCTCATCCAACGGCGGATATTATTCTGTCTGCACTCAAGACATGGGGCACCAAACACTACACATACTCGGCTCGCGAGCCGGGCGGCAAGGCGACGAACATCCTTGGAACCGTTTCCTTATCCACAGAACTCACTGACGACGCTGTCATTCTGAAAGACAGATAGAATCAAGCGGGAAGTGGCCGCGCTCGTCCCATAAGAGCCCATTTTAGGACACAGTTTTCAAATCGCGATTATGAGGTATCCGCCAATCCCTTATGGGAGCGATGGATTGCGAAAAAGTCGGGCTGGCGGGACTCGAACCCACGACCCCTTGACCCCCAGTCAAGTGCGCTACCAGGCTGCGCTACAGCCCGTTTTGTGAACGGGCGGCAACACAAACAGGAGAAATGCGGATTGGCAAGCACCGAAAATCATGAGATTCCCTGTGCCCCATGAATCGCATCAAAACCGCCATCGTTGGAGCCAGCGGCTATTCGGGAATGGAACTGCTTCGCCTGCTGCTCACCCACCCCGGAGTAGAACTGGTCGCAGTGACATCGCGGCAGGAGGCCGGCAAGGCGCTGGACACGGTGTTTCCGCGCTTTGGCAAGGCCCCTGGATCCGCTCTCCAATTCATCGAGCCCGATCCGGATGCGCTTGCGGCGACGGGCGCGCAGGCGGCGTTTCTGGCGCTGCCTCACGGGGTGGCAGCGGAAATTGCCCGCGCCCTGTTAGACCGTGGTCTGCGGGTGATCGACCTGAGCGCGGATTTCCGCCTGCGGGATGCGGCGGTGTATGAGGAGTATTACGGTCACGCGCCGGCGGCACCGGAATTGCTCGCGCAAGCGGTTTACGGGCTGCCGGAAGTGCGTGCGGAGGAA
>JAPLUJ010000270.1 GCA_026397695.1 Verrucomicrobiota bacterium
AACCCCAGGGCCGCCGATCACAAATCGGCGGCCCGGCTACCTTCCGCGATAGCGCGCTCTCGCTGAGAGCGCAAGCCAAGGAGGGATTCAAGAGGGGCATGCAAGAGGCACACTCAAGAGAGGCATTTAAAAGAGGGGCCTTCAAGAGGGGCACGGACGCGTTCGGCGAGCTCAGCCGAGCCGGCCCGCCCGTGATGTTCTTCCCCAACGGGCGAGCCGCCCAATACTGTTTACTTTGTACTCCACTTCATAAATTCGCTCACGTATTTCAGGCGGCCTTGGTCGCAAGTGGATGCGGATTCTCATGGAGTCGATGAATGAGTTTGTTGAGGTCAGGGACGGATGGCGTCCTGATGTAACCAGCGCCATATTGTTGTTTGACTCAACCGGGCTACGAGGCCGCTTTGGCACACATGCCGGGTCAATTCGCTCAAACTCCAGCGGGAAAGCGGCACCTCATGCTGCGCGGGCAGCTCGCACGCCAAGGCCTTATGGGTTCTCGCGAAGCAGGGAGTGGGGCCTGTGAAGGCTGGCGGCTTGGAGCTTGAGGGGACCGGTTTTGCTTTCCCAGTTGGTGACGGTCTGGGCACTGACGCCGAGTTTGGCAGCGAAGGCGGCGCGGCTGAGACCGAGGGTCTTGCGGAGTTTGCTTACGCTCGCGGCGCTGGCTTTGAAGGCGGAGTCGGCTGGCTTTTTGGCCGTGGATTTAGTCGGCTTGTCATTTGCCTTGGGCGAGGTGGCGGCTGCGGGTTCGACTTCGAGGTCGATGCCGAAGACGTCGCCGAGCTTGGCCGGGTCGAGGGTGCGGCGGCGACCGGAGGGATGGGTGGCACCGCCGAGGGTGCTGGCGGTGGCGGCGGCGGAAATGAGGTCGTTGTGATCGACGCCGCGCAGTTTGAAGAGGAGCTCGGGATGGGTATCGAGGCGGGTGCCGACGCCATAGAGCACGGCGGCGACGTGTTTGCACATGGTGGCCCAGTCGGGGCAGGAACAGTTGAGCTTGATCTCCTTGGGTTTGGGAAAAAGCCCGTCGTTAGGATCGGTGACGATGGCCATGATCTCATCGGAGATTTTACCTTGGAGCAGTTCTATGAGCGAACCGATCTTGCCCTGGCAACGTGCCTGGATGGTTTTCCATTTTTGCGCGGGGAGCGGAGTGATGTGGATGGTTTCCTCATAGAGTTCCGAGCCTTGGACCAGGGCGCTGACGGTACCGGGTTCGATGCCGAGGTGGAGGACCGAGCCGTTGCGGACATAAGTGCGGCCGCGTGGCAGGCGGTTTGCGTAATCACTGAAGGATTCAAGATGCTTGCACCAGGCGTGCCCCCAGAAGCTAACCGCGATTTTGCTGCGGTGGCTGAGCTCGCCTAACGGTTCAATGACGCGGCCCTTCTTCTCAAGGGCTTGGATTTGCTTCCGGCCCTGGACTTTGCGTTGGGCGACGGAGACGTACGGCTTGTAAAAAAAGCGGCTCATGATTGCGTTGATACAACTTTCACCTCACCTAATCCGAGACTTTGCTATCAAACAGGTCAGCTCCGCCCGCAGCTTGCGGCCAGGATTCAGTCAGGAACTTCGTAAAAGCGGTGTTCTTCAGAGCGGAATCCTCATTGCCACCATGATTCTCAATGAACTCGGCCCGCTTTGCGGTGAAGTGATTTGAGGCCGCTGCATAATATCTTTCCACGGACTTGCCGAGCAGCGTCATCAGATCACGGATTGAATTGGGAGAAGGATCATTCTCCGCCTGCTTGGTGATGTGATCGGTTAGGACTCCGGCCTCGGCGATGAAGATCAGCCACGCGACAAAGTATGTCCCTTTGCGGAGGGCACCCTTAATGTTCTTGTTCTTGGAAGCGGCGATCTTCCCCTTGCACGCTTCCCGGATGGCCCACGCCGTGAAGATTTGCAATGCCCGGGTCCTGGCGGTGGACCCTGGAGTGAACTCTTTGCCAATAGCCTTTGCCGCATCTTCGTAGTCATCATCCGCCGAATCCCCTTGGAGATTGAAAACCCGGAAGTATTCCTTATCCCGGCCAAACAGCTCACGAATGCTGAGTGAATTCCGTAGTTTCGATGGCTGCCCCTCAATGACACCGAGATAGGACATGGCGGCATCCTCCTTGGAAAAGACGTGGCTGTAGCCCACCCCCGGAAGATCCTCGCCCGTCTTGCGCTCGTAGCCAACGCCATACTCCGCGAAGAGCCGTTGTAGCGCGATCTGGGTTGGATCATTAGCCACCAGATCCTGCGGCCGGATCGCGTTCTGGGAATTGGTGGCGATGATGAGGGCATCGAGAAATTCCCGGTTCGCCGGATCAATTTCGTAAATCCGCACCATGACATTGGAATTGCCCTGGAATTTGTCCTTCAGATCAGTCGAATACTTCGCGTGATAAAGGGCGTTGACCGTCTGGCAGCCATTGATGATCTGCATGTTCGACAACCGGATACGCATCCTTCCACCACTTCTCGAACCGTCAACGACCACCTCGTCGGCAGTGATGCTGACTCCGTTGTTCATGAATCCAAACCAGGAACTGTGATCGCTGGTCACCGTGCCGATGATCCGGCGATTGACTTCTTTGCCCGTCCCAAGGAAATAGCGGACGTTGAGTTCGAACAACTCATTGTTGCTGTAGCGGTCCACCAACCTGGTGAATTGGTTCACATTCGCGAATCCTACGAGAACCTTGATAGGCATACCGTTTGGATTCGGTCCGATTTCATGAAGCAAGTAGGGTTCGGGGGAGCGCTCGGTGTTGATTTCAAGGGTCTCCTCTACAATGGGCACACGCCCCTGTGTGACGAGATTGTAAAAATCGATGGCACCGTAGGTTTCGAAGGTGAAGCCGTAGGCTTGGCGGTCCGCCGCGAAATACTGGCGGATTTCATCCACCTTCGACGCGTCCGTGTGGCTGACGTTCTGGCCGTTAACGATGTAGTAACATTGGATCCTGACCCGCTTTGCCCGGCGGTTGGTCTTGCGTGCCTCATCGACAGCCATCCGCACCTCGGCGAAGGCTTCCAAGGTTTTTTCGTCCTGAAGATCGGAGCGCAGGAAGACCCGGTTCATCCGGTCCACAAACGCATAAAGCTCCTTGGTCGAAACGCCGCCCTTATATGTTTCGGAATACTTGAACTGAAAGAGCTTCAACTCAATCTCGTTGCCTTGGTCGAGAATAAGGTAGGCATCAAGGCTTTCCTCTTGTTTCCCGGTGACATTGTGATCGGTGAAAACCAGCAACTCGAACAACTCATCGTCCTGGAGAAAGGTCAGCAACTGGACCGAAAGATACTCATAGAGGCGCTTGTAGTCGGTCCGCTTGAAGCCCCAGGAGGGATTGCGGCCTGCTATGCGTTCCATCCGTCGTTTGAGGATGGATATATGTTCGGTGGCTACTTGGGCGTTTTTCTTCATGGCGATGGCAAGGTGCTGAGGGTAGTACGCGGGAAGCTACTGAACTAAGGGCGATTACTGGAGGCGATGTGAGTCTGGGATTTCACGGCCTTGGCCACAAGGGAAAAGGAGACGGGAAGCTGGGGAAAGTCCGTGATTCATGGCGGGGATGAGGTGCATGGGGCAGTTCAAGCGCTGGCGGCCTGGAGGTCGAGGCGGATGAAGTCGAGCAGTTCAGCGTTGTTCATTTCGGTGAGGGATTTTTCGCTGCCGCCGGTGAGGATGGCATCGGCGGTATTTTGTTTTTCCGTGATGAGACTGTCGATTTTTTCCTCGAGGGTGCCGGAAGTGATGAATTTGTGGACCAGGACATTGCGTTTTTGGCCGATGCGGAAGGCGCGGTCGGTGGCCTGGTTTTCCACGGCGGGGTTCCACCAGCGGTCAAAGTGGATGACGTGGGTGGCGGCGGTTAGATTGAGTCCGGTGCCGCCGGCCTTGAGCGAGAGGACAAAGAACGGCGGGCCGTCGTCGCGCTGGAATTGCTGGACCATGTTCTGGCGGTGCTTGACGGCGGTGCCGCCGTGCAGGACAAGGCCGCGGCGGCCGAAGACGGCGGCGAGGCAGGACTCCAACGGGTCGGTCAACTCGCGGAACTGGGTGAACACGAGGGCCTTCTCACCGCGCGAGGCGATTTCCTCGCAGAGGGCGGCAAGGCGCGTGAACTTGGCACTATGAGAGGGATCGTAGTTGCCGGATTTCGTGAGCTGGTCGGGGTGGTTGCAGATTTGCTTGAAGCGCATCAGATAGGCCAGCACCAGGCCGCGGCGCTCGATGCCAACGATGGTTTCGAGGGCTTTGGCGAGGGCGTCCGCGTTTTGCTGATAGAGCCGGGCCTGGGTGGGGGAGAGGCCGCAGAAGACTTTCATCTCGGTCTTGTCCGGGAGGTCGGAGATGATCGACTTGTCGGTCTTGAGGCGGCGCAGGATGTAGGGGGCGACGAGGCGGCGCAGGGGCGCGTAGTGGGATGAATTGTCGCTGGTGATTTGTTTGACGAAGGTGGCGAACTGGCCGGCGCTGCCTAACAATCCCGGGTTGATGAAATCGAACAGCGACCAGAGATCGCCGAGGTGGTTCTCGACCGGGGTGCCTGTTAGGACCATGCGGGCATCGGTCTGGAGTTTGCGCACGGCTTTGCTCTGGCGGGCGGCGTGGTTTTTGATCGCCTGGGCTTCATCGAGGATGACCCAGCCCCAGCGGGTGGCGGCGGGCCAGTCGAGGCGGGCCACCATGCCGTAAGTGGTGATGATGAGGTCGGTGGCAGCGAGTTGGGCGGCGGTAGGCGCGATGGTGTCGCCCGCGGAACGGTGGGCGACGGTTGGGCGGTGGTGGGCGCGGTGGTGTCGCCCACGGAGCGGTGGGCGATGTGGAGGCGCAGGGTGGGGGCGAAGTTGGCGGCTTCGCGCTGCCAGTGGCCTATGAGCGAGGCGGGCACGACGAGCAGACTCGGCGGGCTGCCGGGCATTTCCTGTTGTTTGCGCAGCAGGGCGGCGAGGACTTGGATGGTTTTGCCGAGGCCCATGTCGTCGGCGAGGCAGGCACCGAGGCCGGCGCGGGCGCAGAACCAGAGCCAATCGAGGCCGCGTTCCTGATAGGGACGCAGCGTTGCGCGCAGGGTTGGCGGTGGCGCTGCGGCGTCCGGCGTGGTGAGGCGACGCAGCGTTTCCGCGAGTTGTGTTCCGGCTTGGGCGAAGGCCCACTCGCGGTGTTCTTCGAGTTCGTCGGCATCCTTGAGATTGGCGGGCGCACCGGCTAACAGACGCATGCCTTCGATGAATGATATGCCATCACTAACATCAATGGACTGCCAGTGGTCGAGCGCTTGCTGGAGCTTTGCGCGGTCCACTTCGATCCACTGGCCGCGGAACAGAACGAGCCCGTCCCCGCCTAACAGGAGTTCCTGGATTTCCCGGGCGCTGAGTTTGTGGCCATCGACGACAACATCGAGTCTGAAATCGAGCATGGCGTCGAGGCCGCAGGAAGTGCCATTTTTTTCGCCGATGGTCGCGGCGACCTGCGGACGTTTGCCGCGTTTTTGCCACCAATTCGGCAGGCGCACGAGCAAGCCGGCGTCCTCGTAGGCAGGGATGTGGCGGAGGAATTCGTAGGCTTCCTGCGGGGTCCATGCGAGCGGGTGGAAGACATCGCCGGAGTCCACCAGAGATGTCATCAGCGGGCAGGCTTTGGCGGCGGCGTGCAGCGGGGTGAGCAGCTTGAGCAGGGCGGGTTTGTTTTTCGTGCCGCTGAATTCCTGGAGTGCCTTGCCGAGGGGAAGCTGGGTGAGGCGTCCGGATTGCGAGAGGCCAGACGCGTAGGAGGCCATGAAGGCGAACGGGCAATCCGGGTCGTTCTTGTTTTCCGCTAGATGCAGCGTGACGCGTCCGACACGCGACCAGGCGGGGGCGTGGCGCTGTAGGAAAGCGGCGATGCTTTTCTCACTGGCAATCCGGGCGGCGGTCCAATCGGCAAGGCGCTTCCAAAGCGCGCGGAACATGTCGGGCGAGAGGTATTCCGCACCGCGCATCGGCGGCGCGTTGAGCGTCCATGTGGCGAGGGTGGCGGCATCGGGAGGAGGTGGCAAATCGGGGATCTCGTCGCCACCCTCGGGGACTTGGCAGAGATTGCGGATGAAGTGGTCCGCCACCGATTTCCAGAACTGGCATGCGGCATCGGCATCGGCTTCGGCGGCTTGGCCACCAAGGGCTATCAGTCCGGCGGGCTCGGACTCCGTGAAGGCCCGCCACGCGCCGCATAGCGGGTTTTCGCAGACGACCACGCCGCCCGGTGTGAATCCGAACGAACCCAGCGGAGCGACGGACAAAGAGACTGTTGCAGCGGTGGCGGGCATGGCGGACGACCCTTGTAAACGGAGTGTGGCGAATGTCACTCGTTTTGACTGGCCACCACAGATACCATCTGCGGTTTCATTTCTCTTTCTAGTGTTCTGTCGCAGAAATGACTAGACACTCGATATTTCCCTTGCCATGATCCGGCATGGATCGAAAAAACAAGGGCATCACACTATCGGACGAACACCGGAAACTGCTT
>JAPLUJ010000729.1 GCA_026397695.1 Verrucomicrobiota bacterium
TCGTTACTGACTTGGGGCTGGCCGGTGCCGGCACCACTGCCACAGTTCGAGCAGGAGTCACATCCTCCAAGGGTGATGGGATAAGTGCAACCATATTCCTTATCTACCGGGAGAAGCCCGTTCCCGGAAGGGGTGGCGGTGACCGTTATCATCCACTCACTTGTATTGCTGGCTTTCACCATGCCTTCGGTAATGGTGACAGATCCATTGTAGGACGCACTTCCGGAGGTGACGCTTGGATTGAAGCTTGGAGGATCCACGGAGATGGAGTTGTCGGATGTCTTGGCGGGCCCGATCTTGATGCTGGAGATTTTAACATTTTCGCATGAGGTGTCCGGGGAAACCGAAACGTCGAGTGTGAAGGTGTACTTACCGTTCTCAAAAGCTATTACCGGGGGTGCCACGTCGGCATATTTTGTCGGGTTCTCAATTTTGTCGACCTGGATTTTGAAGCAGTTGCAGAAGTCGGCGATGTCGACGTTTAAGGGATCTAAGGGATCCACATCGGCGGAGGCCGGGAGCGTGGCGGCCAGCAGGGCGGCGAGTGCGGCGATGGTGGCGAGGGTGGCGGGTCGGCGGAGGGTCATGGGGAGGAGTTGTGGTTGTTGGTTATGGGGTCAGTAGTTGGGGTCAGTAGTATCAGGGCTGCGTGCCACTATGGTGCAGTTGTTGGGGCTGCCCTCGCCGTCCCATTCGAAGTAGACGGTGGCGATGCCGTTTTGGTCGAAGTCCGCGGCGGTGAGCCAGAGGGTGTCGGAGCCGTTGGTGAACAGGGTGCCCTGGAAGAGGGACTTGAGGCGGATGTACACGTCCGGCGGGAGGCCCACGGCGACGATGGAGCCGCTCATGAGGCGGATGCCGTCGGGATAGGTGTGGACGAGGCGGGCGTCGCCGGTTTGATCGATGTAGGCGAGGTAGAAGCCGTTGACGGTGCCGCGGTCAACGATGGCGGACGGGGCGCCCTCGACATCTTCGGGGATGCGGGCCAGCACATGGCGCTCACCGGCCTCGAAGGTCGTGACGCGGAAGCTGCGGGGGGCGTCGGGAGCGGTGGTTTCCTGCCACGAGAGGCGTGAATCCGCCTCGACGACGAGCATGTGTTTGACGGCGGGCGGGGTCCAATCCCGCGGGTAATAGGCGCGCACGCTCAGGGCGGGGCCGAAGTTGGCGCGGTGGACGTGGAGGGTGGTGGTGTGGGGCGGCCTGGTGCCGAAGGTGGTGACGAGGGTGTTGGTTCCGGCGGTGTCGAAGGTGACGGTGAAGGGCTGGCCGGAGGTGTGGGTGGTGTTGCCCAGGGCATCGGCCAGCAGGGTTCCGTCCAGGGTGACGGTGAAGGTTTTGGTGGCGTCCGGGTTGCCGGCGTTGTTCCAGGCGTCGAGGCGCAGGGCGTCGCCCTTGCGGATGTGGAGGTGGTTGTAGGCGCGCAGATTGGCGGGCAGCCAGGTGATGTCGCGGGCCTCGGCGAGCACCCCGGACTGGAACGATGCCGTCAGGGTGACGGGGGCGGTTTCAGAGAGCGGGACGTCGGCGTAGAACGAGGAATCGACGGAGGGAACGGGGGCGAGGTGTTCGCCGTTGACCTTGAGGGCGAGGCCGGGGATGCGCCTGTTGGTCCCCTCCCTGGCGACCCCTTCGGTGGTGACCCCCTCGACGCACAGCGGCGAGGTGAGCGAGGTGGCGGGGACGCGGGTGAGGCGGTTTTCCGCGGCGAGGCGCTGTTCCATCCAGTCGGGGAGCCGGTTGTCATTGGCATCGATGCCCGAAAGGCTGCGGATGACCAGCGAATCGATGCGCAGTTGCAGCGCGGTGCGGTAGTTGTCGTGGAGGATGGTCAGGGCATAAGCGCCGGCCTTGAGCCACGGGGTGAGCAGCGTGGTGGTGGCCGACGCGCCGTTGAGACTGGTGAGGGTGGTGGCGCCGATGCGATTGCCGTTGATGGAAAAGACCAGCGGGAGGTTTTCCACGGGACGCGGAATGCCGGCCGCCCCGCCGGTCAGCACGATTTCAAAGACCCCGGCGTCGCCCTGGGCCACGGTGAAGTTGTAGGTGATTTCGCCGCGCCGGGCGAGGGCGGTGAGGCTGCCCGAGGCGTTGCGGTTCCAGTAACCCGTGGCGCTGGCATAATTGTGCGGCGCAATGGTGGCGTAGGTGGCGGCGGTGATCAGGTTGGATACGGTGGGGTCGCTGTGATAGTAGTCGCGCTCGTCCTTGTCGGAGATGCCGTCGCCGTCGGTGTCGGCGAGGTTCGGGCTGGTGCCGAGCTGGAACTCCTCCAGGTTGGTCAGGCCATCGTTGTCCGCGTCCGCATACTGGCCGTCGCGGGCATCGAAGAGGCCGTTGTCGGCGGGGTTGAGGCCGTTGGCCGTTTCCCAGGCCGCCGGCAAATTGTCATCGTCCAGATCGTCGGCCTGGGTGAAGTCCCCGTAAAAGGCGCTGGACGGGATGATTTCACTGGTGGCGCCGGGAACCTGCCAGGCGAGGGCGACGTGGTCCGCGCCGCCGGCCGCCTTGTGGAGGACTTCGATGTAGTATTTCTTTCCGGCCTCGAGTTGGACGGCGCGGCTGTGCTGGGAAGGATATTTGTCAAACTCCAGCGGCAGGATGGCAGTACCGCCGGGAACGGAATTCCGGGTGGAGGCGAGGAGTTGTTTGCCGTAGCGGTTGGTCAGGGCCACGCGCGGGTTGCCGGGCGTCGCGGGCAGGCCGTCGGGGGTTTGTTTGATGGAGCCGTCGGCGAACCAGAGTTCGGCCTCGCCATGGCCGGTGATCCAGAAGTGATAGATGCCGGTGACCGGGGCGGTGATGAAACCGCGGTAGCGGGAGGCGTAGTCGTAGCCGTGGCCGCTCTCATTGACGCCGGGTGCCAGGATGCTTTCGTCGGGATCGTAGAGGAAACGGCGGCGGTTGCCGGTGAGGTCGGCCACGCGGCTGCCGCCGATGTCCTCCCAGCGCTCGCGGTCGATGCCGCCGGCGAAATCCTCCGCGGCGGTGGGATCGAGACCGTAGGCGCATTCTACCTGGTTGGAAAGGCCGTCGCCGTCCGGATCGCCCGCAGGTGTCAGGTCCGGGTTGGTGAAGGCCGAGAAGTCGAACCCGGCGATCCACGCCGCATAGGGTCCCGCGAGCCAGTCCGCATAGGAGTCCACGGGCACCTGGAAGAAGGTCGCGGCGATGCGGCCACTGGCGCGGACGTTGGTGAAGGTGTGGCTTCCCGACGCCACCGCGGCGGGATTGTTCACGCCATCCACCAGCACCTGGTCTATCACATGCCAGGGATCGGCCGTGATGGTGAACTCCCGGCTGGCGCCTTGCGCCACCGGCATCGTTCCGGACGGGGTGATGGAGCCACCCGATCCGGCGCTCGCCGTGATGGTGAAGACGACCGGGACAACGTCCATTGTCGCCACGCGGAAACCGATCAGGTCGTCCTCGGATCCCGGAGGGTTGCCCTCGACGTACTTGATGAGATTGTCGGTTTCCGACCACTTGCCGCCCTGGTACGCCCGCAGGCCCGCATTCCATGAGGGCGCTTCCTGCTGCCACTCCCACACGTTGCCGTTCTGGTCGTACGTGCCGTAGTTGCCGGCACACCCGTTGGTGCCCACCGACGTGACGTTGCCATTCTGGGCGTTCCAGTCTGCCGCCTTGTTCCAATTGGCGGAATTGTCGCCCGAGCCCGCGCTGCCGTTGCCAACGGCGTCCGCCGTGACCGCCGTCGGGACGGCGTTTGACTGCGTGGCGTATTCCCAGTAACCCGCATTGGTGCCGCCGCCCTTGTAGTACGCCGCCTTGTGCCACTCGTCCGAAGTTGGCAGAAACACTTGCGCACCGGTTTTGCGGACCACGGCGGCCCCCTCCGACATGAGATACGCCCCGTCCTCGGTGCTGCCCGCGCCCCGGCCATTGTGCATCCAGTTGGCGAAACGCAGTGCGTCGTACCACGAAACGAAGTTCACGGGCTTGTTGCCCATGTTGGTCTTGACGGCGTACTTCGAACCGTCGGGATTGCCGGCGGTGAAAGTGATGCCGCCCCGGGCGTTGCCGCCCATGTTGCTGTTGTAAATGCCGTTCGGGTTGGCTCCCTGCGGATCGGCCGCATTGAGAAACTCCGCATACTGGTCATTGGTCACCTCGTATTTGCCGATGCTATAAGCGTAGCTGACATTCCCCAAGCCGTCCGGATACTCCCCCCCGTCGCGCGTCATGTCGCCGGTGTTGCCGGGATCGCCCACCGCGACCCAGTCCATATCGACGGCCCGCGCCGCCGGATGGCACATGACCGCGCACGCCATGACTGCGAGGCGGACGAGATGATTTCTGACTGGTTGGATGACATGCGGCATTTTCATGGTGGTATGTTTTTTCTCTTGGAGGGGTTGGTGGTCAGTAGGGCTGTAGGACGGGTTGCGGGATTCCGGCGAGGCGGTCTTTGAGCACGCGCGTGGCGGGATCGCCGGCCTGGGCCAGACGCGGGCTTTCCCGGCCGCACAGCCGCAACAACGTCAGATCCGGTTCGGTTCCGTGGCGGCCGATGAGGTTGAGCGCCGCCTTGCGCAGGAGCA
>JAPLUJ010000045.1:0-7839 GCA_026397695.1 Verrucomicrobiota bacterium
ACCAAAGTGTTTGTTGAGATATTTGAAGTCGTTCTCCTGGATCCAGCGATTGAACATGAGGCGCACGATGGCGAAGACCGGGCGCTGGGTGTCGTCGGTGAGGATGGAGAGTTGGACGGTCTTTCCGTTGGGATTGGTGGCCCTGACAATGATCTGGCGGATGGCCGGGTTTTTGGGCCAGGGGCGGTGGATGTATTCAAAGTGGTAGGGCCGATGGTCGCGGGAGTTGTTGCGTTGGCGGCTGAAGGTGTGGAAGCCGTAGGTGCCTGCGGCAAGGTGTTGGGCGCTGAGGATTTCCCACGGGGCGTCTTTCTCCGCCTGATAGCCTTTTTCCCAGGTGATGAAATGGATGTTAGGATCGGCAAGGACCTGGTTGAAGACGTCATTGCTATAGATGCCGCGGTCCACAATGACGGTGAGGACGCGCTGTGCGCTCCATTGGAGGCTGGTGCGAAGGCGGCCGATGAGGGGAAGGAAACGGCCGCGGAGGTCGTCGAAGTTATCGGTGCACTCGAAATAGACGGGGTGGCCCTGGGAGGTGTGGATATAGTCGCTGTTGATGAGCTTGTCGGCCCAGCGGATGGCGGCGCACCAGCCCTTGAGGATGTTCCGGGTGCCGGTGTAATGGGCGGTGTGCGGGTCGTAGTAGAGGTCGTTGTCGTCGCCGGCGATGGCGAGTTGTTGATAGTTCCAGCGCAGCACCGCATCGATGATGGCGGGAGTGGCGAGGCGGACGAGTTGTTCGCGCTGGGGGGTGGGGAAACGCACGGTCTGGCCGAGAAGATCGCCGAGATCCTCCCAGTTGAGATACTTGGTCTGTTCGATGTTGACGGCTCCTAACAGGACGCTGCCGAGCCATTGGGCGAGCAGTGGCTCGGGCGGGCTGGTGGCTTGGGCGACGGCGGCGAGCTCGTTAGCGAAGACGAGCATGCCGACATGGTCGCAAAGAATGGCCTCGCCGGGCCGGGGTTGCCAGTTTGGGGGAAAGTTTGGAGGAAAGCACTTGCTCGGGGGCGGCTCGCCCTCGGGAGGATCAATGTCGCTGCAATCGGCCCGGGGGCTTGTTTCGGCGGCAATGCCGGTGAGGTCGTCGGTGGTCGTTATGGGGGTTTCCGGGCAAGCGGCCTCCTCCAACTCGCGAAACGGCGGCAACCCTGTTAGAACGGGCGGCGCGCCAGACATGGCGGCGCCACTCTCCTTGGTTTCGCAGGTGATTTGCCGCAGTGTTTCCCCGGAAAGTTTCACATCAAAGAAGCTTTCAATCTCCCGGATCAGCGTGACGCGGTAATTGGGGCACCCTTCGGCGAGCAGTTCGGCCCGCCGGAGGGCCACGTATTTGTCGATGGCGGGCGTGCGCTTCCGGTTCACCCAACGGCCCAGCATGACGCGGTGGAGGATGTCGGGGTCGCGGGAGAGAATGGCCAGGCCCCATGAGCGGATGGTTTTGCGATCGGATTTGAAAACATCCTCAAGGGTGGTGACCATGACCCCCGCAATCAGGCACGACCTCCATGAGTTCCAAGCCATAGAAAACCCTGATGGATTGTCGGTCTTCGGTGGCGTAGAGGGTGAAGCAGGGGTTGCGTTTGTCCGTGGGTAGGATCAGTTGGCGGGCGTGGTAGGACTCCATAAAACAAGGTGGCCGTGGTGGTTGCTCTCCATCACGCTAGCCACCGTCGCCCGTCCTGCCAACCTGGCACGAAAAGTTTCGTTCAGTCCGCAATCCGGGATGCTGGATCGGAAACCAGCGGACAAGCCGCCAATTCGGAGGATCTTAACTTGCTCGCCTCTTCGGCTTTATCGAGGTCGTTTAGTGAGGTCTGATGATAGTCCAAGTGAGCCCCCCCGCCGCCGTACCCCCTCAAGGAGGGTGGGCGTCCCCGCCCGCCAGCCAATGACCCGCCCATGCCCCGCCAAAGACAGCGCCCGACTCTCTCCTTTGCCGTTGGCCATGCCTGTATGCGGCTGCGCCAGTTTTCCCAAGCTCTCTATCTCTCCCGCCGCCGGACCGCGCGTCTCCAGACACGCCCGCCGTTGCCCCGCCATCCCCGCCCGTGAAAAAATCTGAAAATACCCCTTGACTCGATGGTATCAATTGGTAACTTCGCCTCGTGAGCCGCTCCTATGAACCCCGTCGAACCTCTGCCTCAAGACTGGTGCGAAGCGGTGATCCGCATACTCACCAAAGGCGCTCCGGCTCAAATCCGGTGGTCCACCAGGGCGAGGCAGGATTGGCAGATGTTCGGTATGCCCCACGACGCCTTCACCAGGCTCGTGCAAACGCTCCAACAGCCTGGCATCTGGGGAGAACGTGTCACTGGTATGATTCCCCTGCCCAGTCCGCTGAAAAACGCGGCAAACCAGGTGGTTTACGGATTTCTATGTCCGCATCCACTCGGAATGCCGAAGCCGCTCTATGCCAAAATTGGCCTCTTTGATGACAAGGTCACCATCGACCTGTTCTCACTCCACATCGACTTATCGGGTGAACTCGCCAAGCGCATCGCCCTCGCACAAAAGAAACGAAAATGAAAACCAAAAAAGTCCCCTTCGACATCTACATTCCCGCCACCGAAATCCGGGCGGCGGTCAAGGTGGAGACCATCGAAATCGAAGTTTACACCGACGACTTCGGCAGCGAAATGGTGACGCCGGAATCCTCCATCCTCATCGACAAAACCCAGGCCCGCTACATGGGCCTGCTTGCCGCTGCGGATATCCGCGCTCTGCGCGAACGCATTGGAATCTCTCAGGATCAACTCTCGGATCTCCTCGGCTGCGGCAAGAAATCCCTCTCACGCTGGGAAAACGGCCGGGAGTATCCGAGTCAACTCGTCAACACCCTGCTCCGACTCCTCGAAGCGAACAAGGTGACACCGGATGACTTGCGTTCGGTGCGCCAGCCACGCCTGACGCAGTGCGAGAAAATCGTTCACTTCATCGGCAACCGCCAGCACGCGCCGCATACTTACACTGGTGAGTGGTGTCGGAGCGGCACCACCGAACCCATTGCCATGTGACCCATGAAACTCGCGCCCCTTCAACTCACCGATTACTTCGTCGTCTCGATCCGCGTCGAGGCATTGGCCGATCATGATCCTGCAAAACCTCAGGATCTCGATGTCGCCAATCTTCAGGTTACGGAAAAATGCATTCGCTCGGACGGAGATCACCCTAACCGTTTCTCCGTCGACCTCGTCATCAAGCAGGATGCGCTGATAGGTAAAAACCTTCCCTACGCTTATGAACTGCACATGGTGGGATTCATCGAAGTCCGCCCCGGCTTCCCCGCCGAGCAACTCGAGCGTGCGGTGGAAACCAACGGCCCCTCCATGCTCTTCGGCGCCGCCCGCGAAATCCTCCGCTCCGCCACCGGTCGCGGCCCCTACGGCCCGCTGCTGATCCCCTCCACCACATTCTTCAAGTCGGTTGACGCTCCCGCACCGCAAGAGCCCGCCAGTAAACCGCCGCGCAAGAGTCCTAACACCCGGAAGGCTAAATAACAGATTCCAGTGTTTAGACAAGATCCACGCCCGCCTTGCACCCACCACTTCCAGCCCCCGCCGCAGCCAGCACGCTCCCCTCAAGGAGCGTGGGCGTCCCCGCCCACGTGCCCATGAGCGGCCGTAGCCCCGCCCCGCACGCGACTGCCCTTTCTCATCCCATTGGCCCACGCTGCCACACCCGCCCCTCTTCCTTTCAAATTTTCCTTCCTCTCCGCTCACCCCACCTTCATTATGTTACCATGCGAGGACTGCCCCCAAACAGGCAAGGCCCCAACATCTGCTTCCCTAATGATTACTACACGGTTCATTTACGCTCTTGAGCAGAGGAGCGAAGAATCATAATTGTCCATCCATCACATGCGTGAGATTCCACCAATTGAAGCTGACTGGTTACAGGTGAAAATGAAGATACAAGCTATCCAAAATCAATTACACATCAATGGAACCCCATCCATTCCCGGCGTCCTACAGGAAATGCTAGTGTATGGCGAAGATCACAGGTTTTTCCAGCACCGCGGATATGACATGAGGGCGCTTTTGCGTGCTGCATATCGAACCATCAGTGGACATCCACAAGGAGGTAGCACAATCGCTCAACAACTCGCGAGAGTCGTGACGGGTCGATTCGATCGTTCGATTTACCGCAAGTTGAGAGAATTAAGACTCGCCGTTAGAATTACTGAATCATTTCCCAGAGAGCAAATTCCTGCGCTCTATTTGATGGTCGCATATTTTGGTTGGCGGATGAACGGTCTGGTGCAGGCCTATCATCGACTGAAATTGTCTCCAATTGAGTTGAGCGATGAGCAAGCCGCTGGATTAATAGCACGGTTAAAATACCCAGAACCACGTATGTCCCCCGAAAGCCGAACCAGACAAATCGCAAAGCGGACGGCGCATATTCTCAAGTTGCGTTCGAACCCCGCGATAACCAATTCTATGATAACCTTTTCGAATATTAATTAAATGGACCCGTTCTGCACATCCTCAGTTTCAGCGGAACTAGGTACACATTACCCAAGCTTGGAATTACTACAGGCCTTGCTTGAGAACGGCAATGAGGAAGAATTGCACGGCTTCTGCCGTCAGTGGATTTCTGAAGGAATACCGCATGCATTTTGTGGTAATCCAATGTTATATGAAATAGCACGAGGATGGGTTGCTCGGCGTCTTGATATCCACGCTAAGGAGGTCACTCTCATTGGCAGCGCTCGTATTGGTTACAGCCTTGCGCCACCACCAAAGTTGGGCCAAAAATTCGGGAGTCATTCCGACTTGGATTTAGCAGTAATATCAGCCGACCTTTTCAGTCGCTGTGACGCGGATTTTCTTCGATTCGAGGAAGATTTCAAAAACGGGCTAATCAAGCCCAATTCGCCAAGGAAAGAGCGGTTATGGCCAGAGATTGTAGACGATTTGTCACGGACGCGAAGAAGGCCAGGATTTTTGGACACATGGAAGATACCGCTTTTGGACCGCTATCCCCTAGCAAAGCGAATTGCTGATACATGTTGGCGACTCTGTGAAAAGCTGAAGGCGACTAATGAAAACTATGCTGTCACCAAGGCGAGCATTCGCGTCTACCGTGACTACTCATCGTTTATTCGTCAGACACGAGTTAATTTGTATGCCGTAAGTAGCATAATGACATAATATCGACTGGAGAATATATGACCACCGGCTTGTGCTACAGCCACATGAAAAATAGTTCTATAACCAATAACATGTACGAGTTGTTCCCTATATCAAATTTGGCCGCCCAGTAATTTTGACCTTCACAAACATGACACAAGACAATGCCATCGCACTCATCGCTCCATGTATTACTGCAGTGCTAGGATACTATTTTGGCAGTCGTTCCGAAAGACTTAGGATGCGCAGAGAAAGACGTTCAGAAAGCACGTCATCTCTTGTCAAACTCATCGGAGCTGCCGTCACCCAATTACGTATGGAGTTAGCTTCTGAACGTGGTGATGATTTTGAATCCTCTGAGAAAACGTTTCAACATTTAAGTTTTCTAGCTGAGTTAAGGGCCTCATATGATGTCGGTAGGCAGACGCTGACCGAAGAAGTCGAACAATCGGTGGAGGAATTGTTGGACGCACTCAGAAGATACTCACATATGCGCCTGATGCTGGCTTCTAAATCACTTACATGCACAGAACTGAATTGGCCAATGCCTATTGAGGATTTATTGATTAGGGCAATTAACGCGCTAAAATCACTTGAGATGCACAATACCTAACAGTAAAGAAACGCCCGTGCGAGTGGCCACCCTATCCTTTGAAATGTGGCACATCTGGACAGTCATGACGTGATTTTCTATCGCTTCCCTGTCTCTCCAATTGCCAATGTCCCGAATTTCTCAGAAATCCACAACCTCGCGAATTTTTTTCGTTCCGCATCATTTGCTCCTTCCAAAATTCGCAGTTTCTGTCATATTCCGACCGTTCAGAAGAAATCCGCCACTTTGATCTCAACCCACCCAGCACCAGACAGAAGGACCGCGCGTCTCCAGACACGCCTGCGAATGCACCGCGAAAGCACTGCGCCGCAAGCTCCTTTACTTTCTCCTCCCATTGCCCCCCGCCGCCGGCCCCGCCCCTCTTCCTTTCAGCATTTCAGCTTTTTAGCTTTTCAGCATTTGCCAGTTAGCGGCTGCGCCGATGATCCCAAATCCGCTATCGCTCATCCCGCGTTCAGCTTTCTGCTTTCCGATTTCAGCTTTCAGCTTTTCCCCCCTCTTCTCTCCGCCCGCGCCGCACGCGACTTCTCTTTCACATCCCATTGACTCCCGCCGCCGGCCTTTCTCGCTCGGTTCAGCGTTTCCCCTTCCCGCCATGCCATCTCTCCGCTCACTCTCAAGGTGCTACCATGCGATCCTCCCCGCACGCCTGAATTGTAATTTTGAAGGACCCCAAACATGAGAAATTTCCCAAGATTTTTCACTGACTGCGGGGAAATTCCAGAGTATCTTCGACCATGAGTTTAGCACAAATCCTTGACGAACTGCCGACCTTCACCGTGGCGGAACGGCAATTGCTAGTATGCCGGGCAATCGAACTCGATGATCCTGCCATGTTGACGGAAGACGAGGAGCTTGTTTTGGCCCGTCTCGAAGATCACCGCCGTGATCCGTCTTCCGCGGTTTCGCTGGCGGACATGCAAGCGTCACTCCGCTCCAGATCCGCAAGATGAACAGGCTGTCCGCCGCAATCCTGAACGGTTTCCGGAGGACTTCATGTTCGAACTCACACCGGAGGAGGCCCGGCTCTTGGTATCACAATCTGTGATACCTGGCCTCGGCAAACTCGGCGGGGCCGTCCCGATGGCCTTCACCGAGCACGCCTCATGGCCCCTCCCGCCAAACCCGCGAAAGAACTCGGCTTCCACACCCTGCCCTCCGCCCATGACGCGAAAAAGACACCCCGCCATCCCAAACCCTGACATTTACCCTTCTTCCTCTACCTCAAGTCCGCTCCTCCATCCCCTTGAATATACCGACCTGAACATTTCGGATCGAAGATCGGGGATCGCGGATGCTCCACTCCGCCCATCCGTCCGCTTCCCATGTAATCCATCCCCTCCCACTCTGCGTTCCATGGCGGCCTTGGCACCATGGCGGTTCAAAACCCTCTTCTCTTCCACCGATGACTATTGACCAATGACCCATCACCCATGACAATAATCTTCCCCCCTCCGCATTTTCTCCTTCCCGGACTAACCGATCCTGCCATATTCCATCCGTTCGCGAAAAATTCCGCCGCCTTGATCTCTCCCCACCCCCAGGCATCCCTTGCACCGGAATTCTTGCCATCCCAACTCCCCTGACCTATCCTCCCGGCATGAGCACAAGAGAAGCCATCCTTGATGAAATCAAAACCGCGCCAGAATCGTTGGTGCGCGAAACCTACGATTTCATCCTGTTTCTCAAGCGGCGGAGGGCATTGGAAGCCGGGACGGCGGAACCGGAACCGGTCACCGCCAAACCCGATTTTCTGGCACGTCAGCATGCATTGTTCGGGAGCCGGGTCCTTGCCGACTCCCAGGCAATTTTGGATGAACTGCGAGCGGACCGCTTCTGATGCGCTACTTCGACACCGGCGTCCTGCTGAAACTCTACCTCCCGGAGCCTCGTGCCGCCGAGGCGGTGGCGCTTGTAAATGCCAGCTCCGGCAAGCCGCCTGTCAACCCTTTGCACGAACTGGAAATGCGCTCCGCCCTGCGTCAAAAAGCGGGTCGTGGCGATTTGACGCAATCAGAGTGCGACGTATTGATCGCCCAGGTGGAATCCGATCTCAGCACCAACATCCACGAGCGGGTAGCGGTTTCC
>JAPLUJ010000045.1:7924-10958 GCA_026397695.1 Verrucomicrobiota bacterium
CCGCAGCTCACGGAGTAGGCACGCTCTGCCGCTCACTCGACACCCTGCATGTGGCATTGGCCTTGGAGCTTGGAGCCACAGAGTTTTGCACCTTTGACCTCAGACAGTCTCGCATGGCCACTGCCGCAGGCTTGGTGGTCGTTTCCTAGCCTTCATGGGACCTCCCTCTCCCTTTGCCGTTGGCCATGCCAGCGTGTGGCTGCGCCAGTTCTTCCTCGTCCCCTTCCCCTGTAAATCCATCACCCCCTCCCACTCTGCATTCCTTGCCGGCGCCTTGGCGGTTCAATTTGCCCGCGCCCAAAATCCTCTACTCTTCCACCGATGACCGATGACCAATGACTATTGACCCTGACAAAAATCTTCCCCCTCTCCGCATTTTATCCTTCCCAAATCCGCCGCTTCTGCCAGATTCCATCCGTTAGCAAGAATTCCGCCGCCTTGATCTCAACCCACCCAGCACCCGCCAGAAGGACCGTGAACCGTAGCAAAGCGGAGATAGTCGGCGTGGCATCTTTCGATTTTGCCGACAATCTCCAGACTCGCCCCAATAGGACCGCGAGTCTCCCGACTCGCCCGCCAAAGCGTCGCGAAAGCACCGCGCCGCAAGCTCCCTCCCTTTCTCATCCCATTGCCTCCCGCCGCGTTCAGCTTCCTTGTCCCGGCATAGTAACACGACGCCGGATCAGCTTTGCCTCGCTGCGCTGTGCCATGCCAGTTTGCGGCTGCGCCAGTTCTTCCAAGCTCGCGATCACTCCCGCCCCTCTTCATTTCAACTTTCCGATTTCAGCTTTTCTTCTCTCTCGCCTCTCTTCGCACACTCTCAAGTTGCTACCATACGATCTTCCCAACCCACCTGGATTGTAATTTTGAAGGACCCCAAACACGACTTCGAGCAACGCCTATCAAAAAAAATGCTTCCTAACTATTCGTTGCAATCATGTCACGCAAAAATCCAGATACACCGATTACAAATTCTATATCGAGCAAATCAAGAGAAAGAGAAATCATTCGGCGACGGCGAGAGTTTTATTCCAAAGTTCTCACAGCAACGCCTGATTCCCCCGCCAATGACTTGCAAAATCTTTGTAGATGTTGGCAGGAGGCAACCGGTGCTGACTGGGTATGGCTTTGGTTGTCACATGAAGTAGACGGTGAGAAACCCGCATGGGAACTGACATCGGTTTTCAGCAAGGACTGCGATCCAAATTATCGCGTGCCAAACGATCCTTCTGTGGTAACTCTCCGGCAATCCACAATTGCATCTAATTCCGCATGCGTTGCAGAATACTGTTCCGTCACAAGAAGACCGGTTTTTATCAAGAACATTGAAACCTGGAAGAGAACCTTGAGATCCAATGAGCAAACATTTAAAGTTGTTTGTAAGAATGAACTGCTTTCGATGGGTTGCCGCGCTCTATTAGCGGTGCCGCTCATTTTCCCAAAATCAAATTCGGAGGCTGCTGGCATGTCGCCATACTCGCTCACCGGAAATATTCGGGGCCTCATTTGTTCACATTTCACAACAGATAACCCGGGTATCCCATTCCAGAGTGAAGAATCCTACCTATTAATGGGTCACGCGTCCACTCAATCCGTTATAGCGTCATTTGCAGCCGAACAACATCAAATACTTTTTGAACTTGATCGTCTCGCCACTCAATTTCTGACTACTCAGTGCGGAAATTTGGTCTTGAAACGGCATGATTTTTTGATGAAGGTTATCAACCTTGTAAAGCATCACTTGAGGGTGCAATTTGCGAGTGTATTCTATCGGACGAGTGACAAAGAAAGTATCGAGTGTCTTGCAACCACTGGGGTATGGAATCCCGATGGCGTAACTCCCTCTAAGTTGACGGATGCGCGTTACGCTAGAAGAGAAAGTATAACGGGAACTGTTTTTGACTCTGGGGAACCGTTTATTCATCAGCACGGCCAAGTTGCTGCTCGGATTGGTCGGGACAAGTACAAATGGCGTGATACCCCCAACGACACCCCGGAAGAGTCTCTCCCGTGGGTCTGCTATCCAATTAGAACTCCAGAAACAGTTTCGGGTGACCAAAACGAGCGCATCACATTGGGTGTTCTTAGATGCGTTGGCAACAAATCCTTATTGGCTAAGGCGGTTCCCCGGTTGAATTTTGATCCAATTCAGTTACACGCATTGGATTTCATTACGAGACAATTGGCTCCTGTATTGGAAACATTGGCCTCATACATAAATCGGGAGCGGGTTATTAGCATTATTAAACACGATCTCACAGCGCCACTTAACATGATCGAAGACTCTGTATATAAAGCGGGCGAGCAGTTGGCTCGAGGGACCCCGCCTAATCAATACTTCATACAAGATTTGCAATGTTGTGTGCATATCGCAAAAAGTTTAGCTCGCGATCTGGATCAATCACCAACTGAATTTAGGGAGTTTGATCCGCAACCTACCTGGATGGAAGCAGACATTGTCTCTAAGATTCAAAACCTTCTGCGCCATTATGCGTGCCTTTCCAACGATATGGACATTCGCTTTAATGCCTCCGATAGATTTGGCCGAGGTCATATTAAAGAAAATTTTCCCAAACGTTTATGGCTAGATAGAAACCTGATTTCACGTGCATTGACCAACTTGATTGTCAATGCCGTCAAGTATGGCGATCCAGATACGACAATATATGTTAGTGCGAGAAAAGTTGACGGGCGAGGGTTTTACCTAGACATCGAAAATAGGGGAATTGGGGTTACCCCCTCTGAATCAAAGCGCATTTTTGAAGATGGTTACCGTTCCCCTCGGGCTGAGGAGAAAGCTCTTGGGGTAGGGATGGGATTGTAGATTGCTCGTGCGATTATGGAAGCGCATAAAGGGCGGTTAGATCTCACGTCGCCATCAGATCCAACTGTGTTCACGATGTTCTTCCCTACCCATCTGATAAGGCCCTGAACTAATAAATTACACACAACCATAAAAATATGTCTAAAATACTGTTTATCGATGATGACCGTTACTTTGCTCGCCTTTACCGCGAAGCGCTTGAAAAGAAAT
>JAPLUJ010000508.1:0-2889 GCA_026397695.1 Verrucomicrobiota bacterium
TGTCGGCAGGGGCGTGTCAATATGAGCAGGATGCGCCGGAGCAGAAAGAAGCCGGAGCCGTGTTCGTCCGCCAAGAGGCAGAAGGGTCCGCTTTGGATAATGTTTGACATTTCATGCTAAAAGGCCATTTTTTGACCCGTATTTCACACGTTATGGAAAGAGAAACCACCAACTTGCTGCCTAAGCACGAGCGTCTGCTCGCCAATCTGGGGGAGAATTTGAGATTGGCGCGGCTGCGCCGACAGCTGAGTGCCGAGCAAGTGGCGGAGCGGGCGGGCGTCAGCCGCTCGACGCTCCACGCGCTGGAGAAGGGATCCGCCGGCACTTCATTGGGCAAGTTCTTGCAGGTCTTGGCCGTGATGGGTCTTGAAGCGGACTTCACCAGGCTCGCTACTGACGATGTTCTAGGTCGCAAGTTGGCAGACGCCCGCCTCACCGAAACCCGGCGACGGGCACCGAAGAAGAAAACCAGCAAATGAGTCGGGAAATTGAAGTCTGGGCTGACTGGAAGGAACTCGGTTCTCCGACCCTGATGGGTCACCTGCGCTGCTCGCTGACCCGAGGGAAAGAGGTGCTCTCTTTCACCTACGAGGACGCCTGGCTGGCGAGCACTGGCGCGCGACAGCTCGACCCCGATCTGAAACTGTATGGGGGTCCCCAGTATCTTAATTCCGGAGAACGGCCGAACTTCGGGCTGTTTTTGGATTCGTCCCCAGACCGTTGGGGACGGCTTCTCATGCAACGCAGGGAGGCGGCCCAGGCCCGTGAGGCAAACCGTCCCGTCCGTCGGCTTAAGGAGTCCGATTACCTCCTCGGAGTGCATGACAAGCAGCGGTCCGGTGCCCTGAGATTCAAGGAACGTGAAACCGGCGATGCCTGGCTGAACGATGAGGGCTCGATGCGTACCCCGCCGTGGGCATTGCTGAGGGAACTCGAACACGCCAGTTGGAAGATCCAGGACGAATCCTCGAATGACGATCCTCATTACCTCGAATGGCTCAATCTCCTGATCGCTCCGGGTTCCTCGATTGGTGGCGCTCGTCCGAAGGCCGGGGTGAGGGATACCCTGGGCGACCTCTGGATCGCGAAATTCCCTGGACGCGCTGACAGCCGGGACATGGCAGCGTGGGAGATGTTGGTCCACCAACTTGCCATCAAGGCGGGCCTGCAGGTTGCGGATGCCGGCCTGCACCAATTCGGAGACGGTCACCGGACCTTCATGACCCACCGCTTCGACCGCGTGCCGGTAACAAACGGAAAGCAACGGGTCCACTTCGCCTCGGCGATGACATTGCTCGGGCTCGCCGATGGAGCCGACCATCTTGCCGGGGCAAGCTATCTGGAACTTGTCGAGTTTCTCACCCGCCAAGGCGCACAACCTAACAGCGACCTTGAGGAACTGTGGAGACGCATCGTTTTCTCCATCGCCGTTCACAACACCGACGATCACCTTCGTAACCACGGCTTCCTGCTCACGGAGGGCGGATGGATTCTCTCTCCCGCCTACGATCTGAATCCCGATCCCGATGGTGCTGGACTGAGCCTCAATATCTCCGAAACCGACAATGCGTTGAGCTTCGATCTGGCACTGGAAGTCGCGCCATACTTCAGGCTCAAGCCGCAAACGGCGGAATCGATTCTGCAACAGACCAAGAAAGCCGTAGGAGCTTGGAAAGAACATGCGAATGCTCTTGGAATTCCACGCACTGAGCAGGAGATCATGGCGGCAGCCTTCCAGGTGTGAAAGGCTGAAGAACCATTCTACGGCAGGCATGCGGTCCTACCAATATTCCGCCGTCCCCGTCCATGGGGCCAGCCTGCACAACAAGTCCCGCATCCCCGGCTGCGACTTGCCTGCTGCCGCCTGTACGGTATCCTGGCCCCATGTGCAATTTCTACCGGATTGGCTCGAAGCTCGGCGCGGATCGGGGTGTTCTGACAAAGACGAGAGTGATGGGAGGGGCGGGCGGGGCAAATGCCATCTTGATCGTCTTCCAGTCATTGCTTCCGGTGCAAACAAATGGCGGACGTTTCTCAGGAACCAGTTTAAGCTCATTGTTTTCGCCCCTAACGGCATGTATTCGTGCCGTCTCTCCGAGCATGGTCATGGAGCCGCTACCATCGGCAGCAATGATCATTTTCCCGCCTTTGGCCTGATTCTGTTCCTCTGCGGGCATCCCCGGCGGAAACTTGCATGCATCCAGTTGGATCGTCCACTCGCCGACCGGGCCGGTGTATTTCTCCGGTTGTGACGCGGCGAGATATGCTAGACGTTGATCCGAATCCATGTCAATGCGTGTCCATTCCACCAGGCCGTTCTTTCCCTGATAGGATATCTTCTCACCGGCGACCGGAAACGACATCGGGTTGAACGTTTGCTTGCCGGGAGGCAGGCTTCCCGGCACCGGTTCGATGTGAAACCCACCCGCGCCGTTCTGTTCCAGCATTTTCCATAACACGGGTTGGGCTCGATCCATGTCGTCCCCAACAAACCCGGAACCGTCCGGTTCCAGCCAGAACACCAGTGTTCCGACCTTCCATTTTCCAACTATTTTGGCAGCACCCGGTCCGGGTCTGCCCTCCCGATGGGCTTTCAGTTCAACGGCGTAGGAATCCCACGCGTCTAGTGCATCCAACACAGCGAAGAACATCCCCTTCCTGGCAATTTCCACCATGGACATCCGCTTCCCCTCGCGTTCGACAGTGGAATCTTTCGGTACACCTGCGGCGAGGAGCAACTTCACCGCTCCTGCATGCGAGCATGAAACGGCTGTTGCCAGGTCGGCGGGTTGAGCGGTGACGCCCAGCTTCAGCAGTTTGCCAAGAAGTTCGTTGTTACCGGCTTTGGATGCATATGCCACGCCCTCACGTCCCAACGTTGTCAGAAAA
>JAPLUJ010000508.1:2949-6745 GCA_026397695.1 Verrucomicrobiota bacterium
AGAAAATCCGGGTAATGTTTCTTGAAAACCAACAGATCGTCAAAATCGATCAGTTTGGAACCCTCGATGCTTATCCCGTATTCCAAGAAAGCGATGAGGCATGGATTATCGCTCTTTTTGCCCATTGCGTTGAGCAGATTGGAAAAGGATTCGTTGCGCCCCTGCTTGGCACCCTCTGTCGTGGTATAAACCGCATACTTGGTACGGTCAACAGGACGAAGAAGAGTCTTCAGAGTGGCGGCATCTCCCTTACGGACCGTCGCCTCCATGGCATCGCCTCGGGAGGGGTCTTTCGATGGATCGGCTTCGCCAGATCCGAAAGCCGCATTCGAGACCACCATGCAAAACGCCAAAGCAATCCAACAATTCATGCGGAATTGAGGTCGATTGCCAGTCGGCTGTCAATCCAAGATACAGGGTGGTCTAAGTGGCGCGCAGTGTCGGCACGCCTGATTCGCCATGGTGGAGCACACGCGGATTCAGCCATTTCTCCCACAAGCTGCTGTTAGATCTTTGCCCCCCCTTTTACCCCACCCGGCGCATGGGACACAGGTCATTTTCAGTCACATTCAGTCATCAAACGGGTGGGCAGGCGAGGGGGGCAAGCGCCATACTGCCACCTGGCAAAACCCTGAACTCCTTGGTTTTCAACAGGTTCCAATGGTCGGGGCGGCGGGATTCGAACCCACGGCCTCTTCGTCCCGAACGAAGCGCGCTACCAGGCTGCGCTACGCCCCGACATCTTGGCAGTGCCCGCATGACTCGGGCGAGGAAAACCATCTACGATTTGCCGTCGTCCTGCAAGCGGATTTTCCAACCATGTCAACTAGCTGGATTACAAAAGTTTGAGGACTCCAGCAAAGTGGCGTAAAATCTAGCAAAACAACTCTAACAAGTAACGCACGAAGCGCGCAACCAGGCAGCGCTACGCCCCGCCATTTTGGCGGTGCCCGTGGGTGTCGGGCGCAACACCCCATCCACGTCATGGGGCAAGAACCCATCCACGTCATGGGGCAAGAACCCATCCACGTCATGGGGCAAGAACCCACCGCATTACCGATTATTGATGCGATCGCATCAATAATCGGTAATGCGGTGGCCTGGATACGAGTCCGCCTTGATTCATGGAACTCTGTGGAATGGCGGCCGCATCCATGGCTGCTGAAGCGGCTTGCATGACCGCGAATTCAAGGGCATTCTCCGCCCCGCATTAGCCACGAGATGGACCCCAGCCCAATCGATCCCCACAATCACGCGCCTGCAGTGACTGCGGACGATGTTTGGGGCGATGCCGCCGGTTGGTCCCCCACAGGGCGTGGATCGGCCACGGTGTTGCCACGCAAAAAAGCCCAGGTCGAAGCCCCTTCGTCCGCCCCTGCGGACCGCAACCTCAAGGGCCTGCGGATCGAATCGAAAACGCCGCCCCGCCGCCCTGATGACTCCAACTATCAGATGGAAGTGCAGGAAATCGACGGCAATGTGGTGCGACTGGACCCCGCAGTCCCGACCGCGCCCCGCATGCCACGACAAGTCACCCCGCAGGAACGTCCCGTGGAAAATGACGTGCGCCGCGCGCCCCGGGGAGAGAGCAAGGAATGGGGTCTGCCGCAGCAACAATCCATCCGCTGGATCCTCGGTGCCGGCTTGGGAATCGCCGCCGTGGTGATCGTGGCGTTGATGCTCCTGCCCCTGATCAACGAGTCCAACGCCGCACGCCCGCATCAGGAACAAGCGGCATATATGTTAGATGAGGAGGACATGGCGGGCCTGGAGTCATGGAATGCGCTGGTCATCCGGCAGCAGGAAGCCGAACAGGTTTACCGGGCCTTCGCGAGCGCGGTGGTGGTGGAGGACATACTTCCGTTAGTGAGAGATTCAGGAAACGTGGCGTCGCTCATTCGCGCGAATCACCGGCCGGCGCTCGTTTCCAAGTCGTGGGTTCCGCCCGGCAACACCCTCTGGAACGTGCTGGAAAGCGACGGCTTTCTCTTCGGTTTCCTGGAAGGCTACCTGCCGGATTATTCCAGATTCGATGCCTATGTGATGATGTCAGGCAAGCAACTGCTGCTCGACTGGAAAGCGACCACCGCCTATGGAACGGCCACGTTCGATGAACTGGCAATCAAGCAAGGAAACCCTGCGGAAATCCGTGCCAGGATCATTGCATCCGATTTTTTCACCTCCACATTTCCTGAAGCGGAGTACCAGTGCTATCAGCTCCTGTCCCCGGATAACCGCACAGCGATCTGGGGGTACGCACGCCGGGGCGAGGTGGCGGACACAGTCCTCTCCAAGCTCCTCCAAACGGACGGGATTCTGGAAAACACCCCGGCACCACCCCACAAAGTCACGCTCCGACTGGATCGTGGTCCCGCCGGAGCCCTCCCTAACCAATGGATGATCCAGACAATCCTGCACAAGGATTGGATCACCCCATCAACCCACACCGGCTTGTGAGCGGATCTAACATGTTTTGGTTTCATTGCGGGCGCTGTGGCTCGTTGTTCCAGTCCCAAGTGGGCAACGTGCAGAGCCGGTTGTGCACGAAATGCGGTGCGGATCCGAGCTTGGGACTGTTGGAATCCCCGTTGGCAGCCGTGACATTCGGCGAGGAAACCCCATCCGACGCCGCGCCACAATCCGAACACCCGGGATACGGTGGCAGACCGAGCGGCAAAAATAATCATCCCCGGCATTTCATGTTGAAGCTGGTGGGTGGCTGGCTGCTGGTGTTAGCGGTCATCGTGCTCGCAGCACGCTTGCTGTTGCATGAAGAAGAATCCGGGCTACAAAACGCACCGCCTCCCTCCGCCAGCATGGGCGAGGACAACTTTCTCCCCAACAACACCCTGCAAAAATGTACTGAGGTTTTCTCCGGATTCCTTGCAGCGGGGACCCCAGAGGACCGCAATCAGTTTGTTCTAACACCCGTTGCCACCGCCTTGCGGATGGCCCGCTTTTACAGCCTGAATTCATTGGCCAACATTGATCCCGCAACGCTCACCCTAACACATAGCGCGGTTTTCAATCTGCCCGGCGGCAAGGCGATTGAAACCCACTGGAATACGCAAAACGGCAAAACGCTCGACGCCGTTTTCCGCGAGGAGAATAACGAGTGGAGGCTCGATTGGGACGATTTCGCACGCTACAGCGATTACCCATGGCCGTTGTTTCTGGCAGGCAGTGGCGATCCCGCAGGAGAATTCCGTCTGCTGGCACGCGAACGCCTGGCCAACGAACGCAAAGATGCCCAAACCATCAGCGTGGTGCTCTATGCCCCGCGCTTCGGCCATCCTAACGACACCGGATTCCAATCGCCTGAGTTTCTCGTCTCGCGCAATAGCAGAAACGGGCAATTGCTGGATGCAGCATTCAAGCTGGCCAGGCAAAGTGAACGGATTTTCAAAGCCAAACTGCCGGATTTGAATCCTGAAGGAATGATCCGGGTGCGCGTGAAAATACAACGCAGCGAAGTGAACATGGAACGGACATTCGAGATCCTCGAAGTGCTCGCCTGCCACTGGTATTCAGTGGACGACCCGGGAGTGGAGCCTCTCGCTCCCGCCAAAGCCAAACCTCAGGAGCCCTGAACCAGCGCCGCGCGCATCACCGCCAGCGGGTCGGTTTGCGGAAACCAATGTTGGAATGCCAGCGCGCCCTGATGCAGCAGCATCGAAAGTCCGTTGTTGGTCCGGCATCCCAGGCCTCGCGCGAGGGCCAGTAATGGCGTCACCGGTGGCTGATAGATCGTGTCACACACCCAATGCCGGGGCAGCAGGCACGCGGCGGGCACACT
>JAPLUJ010000554.1:0-4530 GCA_026397695.1 Verrucomicrobiota bacterium
GTCGAATATGACCGTGCATGTCGGCGCATCAAATCAATGAAGCATGTCCAACAACCGCCTGCATGATATTCTCGCTCTCGAAATCATGAGGCGGGGAACCTCACACCCCCCCGAAGAAGTCGGCGGTGTGGTCTGGGGTGGAGGGTTTGGATTTTTTGGAGGTGAGGTCGTGTTGGACTTTGGCGAGCATGGCGGAGCGCATGGATCGTTCGCGGTGATGGGCGAGCATGATGGCGCGTTCCATGGGCGGGCGGGCGCGGAAGCCGAAGAATTGCCTTGCTGAAATGCTGCGGGGCCGATAGACGGGGATAGTTCCAGCCGTCATGACCGCCACCACCTCAACCCACAGTCGAAGCCTCGCCTCCGGTCAGGCGTAGGAGGACTAGACGTCAGGCTAAAAATATGACCCTTGGACCCAATATCATCCTCAAAATCCCTGCGACTGGCAGTCTAGTCAAGATTTCGACTATTGGCTCGGGTAACACCTTTGGTGCCCGATGGTGGACAGACGGAAAGATGGAAGCGCCAATGTTGCCGGACGATCCATGGCTCCGCCGTCATCCAGTCACAGGCGAGACATTCTGGTGTGATGAATGTGAAAAAGTAGCCTCAGAAGGACCATGGGGAGAAGGAACCCAGTATTCTGAAGTGCCTTACGCAGAGGACGCGGCTGAGAACGATTTTCAGGCGCAACTCTCGTTGCCCTCGCTATCGCCCGATAAAGAGCGCTACATTCGCACCCGTCTTTGGTGGCTGTGGAATGATCCAGCAAGGAATAGTGATGATTCAGGTGCCAGGCCAGCAGGATTTGATGCCAATTTGCGTAAGCTCGGCCTGTTGCTGTCGCATGATGAGGATGATTCGAGACTGATGGCTGCGGAATGTTTTCGTGAACTCGGCGATCATGAGAAGGCAGCAGAACTTCTAGATTTTAACTTTCCCGAAGAATTTCAGGCGACCGTTGGTGTGATCTTTCAGGCGAATGAAGAACGAAATGTCTGCCTCCTCGAAATCGCCTAACAAGGAGGACGTCGGCTGAAATGGACGAAAACAAAGTCATCGATAATCTCTGCGGTCATCTCGAAAGACAGGGATGGACTATCGATAGCCGGGTCGCCGCCGGAGACCGGGGCATTGACGTCATCGCAACGGACCCCAAGGGCATAAAATTCCACATTGAGGCCAAGGGCGGCACGTCATCACGAGCTGGCAGTTCACGGCACGGGAAATGGGAAGACGCACTATGTTCCTCGTAAGGCATTTCTTGAGAATGGCGCAAAGTACGAGAACGCATGGTCGCACCTACAACACGAGTCCTAACTCTACGATGCCTCCTCGATACGGCAGCGCCAGATTCAACGAGCAGGGCATCTAGGCGGTCTATGCGATGATGCTCGTACCGCTTTCGATCAGTTGCAACGGTCGGCGTGAATTGAAATTCGCCTTGCAAAACGAAACCTGTGGTTTTATTTTACAAGGCATGAAGCGTTCCTACGAAGAATTGTTGGGAAGATATTTGGAGATATTCCCTTGCGTGGTGGTGATCGGGGTGAGGCAGAGCGGGAAGACGACGCTGATAAGGACGCTGCCGGAAGGTTGGGCGCACTACGATCTTGAGCGTCAGGCGGACCATGAGGTGGTGTCACGCGACCCGGACGCCTTTTTCCGGTTGCACCCCAGACAGGTTGCGTTGGACGAGGCTCAGTTGGTTCCGGGAATATTTCCGGCGTTGCGGGTAGCGATCGACGAGGCGCGGGATGACAAGGGGAGGTATGTGGTGACCGGCTCCAGTTCTCCGGAATTGCTGCGGTCGGTCTCGGAGAGTCTGGCGGGACGGGTGGGAGTCATCGAACTCGCCCCGTTCTCATGGGAAGAGGTGACGGCGACAGGGGAGAGAGAGTCATTGGTGGGGCGGTTGGCGGATCGGCGGATGAGTCCGGCTGAGCTGGTGGCGGGATTGGGGCCGCGGGCGGATGTGGCGCAGGCACATGATTTCTGGTTCCGTGGAGGGTTTCCGGAACCCTGGCTGAACCCCGGCGAGGAGTTCCGCCGGCTATGGGTGGAGCAGTATCTCCAGGCCTACGTTTACCGCGACGTCAGGCGCTTGTTTCCGGGACTCGACGAGTTGCGCTATCGGCGTTTCGTCGGGATGTTGGGCGGTCTGTCCGGCAAGGTGCTGAACTATGCGGAAGTGGCGCGGGCACTCCAGATGTCGCAACCGACGGTGCGGGATTACTTCGAGATCGCGCACGGGACCTTTGTTTGGCGGCGCGTTCCAGCGTTCACTCGCGACGCCATGAAGCGGGTGGTCAAACACCCGAAGGGCTATTTGCGCGACAGCGGCTTGCTGCATTCCCTATTGCGGATCCCGGACACGGATGCCTTGCTGAGCCATCCGCAGATGGGGGCATCGTGGGCAGGCATGGTGGTCGAAGAGATTCTGCGGCAGTTGAACGCGCGGGGCATGGCTCACCAGTATTCCCATTACCGCAAACAACGACTGCACGACCCGCCTGTATACCGAGAAACTCGTTGGCATCCCCTTTCACTGGCTGTGAACTCCAAGGTTTCGGGTTCCAGTCCGTGGGCGCGGCAGTTGGCCAGCAGGGTGTGGAACAGGAAGTTGTTAGATCCCGACTCCGGATTTCCGAAAAACATCCGGTTCTTCTTTCCCAGTTCGGTGGGGCGCATGCGCGCGGCGCGTGCCATCTATCAGACAGTTCACCGGGCATGCACAAATGAGTGCGAACCCAGGCAGTGGATCGACTCACGGTTTTTTGTGGCCGTCGCTGGTCGTTGAATAACTTTCCAACGAATCCCGACACCCCCATTTCCCGCCCTCCGGTCCGGACACCGGCTCTTCCAACGGCCTACACAGGGAAAGCAATTTCCTAACAGTGCATCGGATCTTGCGCCGGAAATATTTCCGGAATCACGTGAAATCTCCGGGTTTTCTGAAAGAGGAGAGAAAGGCGTTAGGTATATCACAGGCGCAGCCAAACTTCCGCTCTGCCGGATGCGATGACCGCACCAGTTTGCTCACAGCAATTTCCTGCCAGCACTTCAGTAGATCCATGCATGTAAAATCGCGCCTTTTCCATTCGCTTGTCGGTTTGACCTTCGTGTTTGCGGCGGTCCTGGTTGAAGCTGGTTCCCTGGTGATTCCTGCCTGGTCGTTCGAGCGTGGCAACGTCCGGGTGGATGCGGATCCGGCGGGGTTCGCCGATGCCGGGCCGGTCGTGGTGAGCGGCCCAGCCGAGGACTGGGGGTGGACGGTCGAGTATGACGTCGATATTCCCGTGGAGGCCGCATACACAATTCAGATCTGTTACGCGTCGGCCGAGTCCCGGCCTGTCAATGTGCGGGTGGATTCGAAGTGGGTCGGGAGCGCATGTGACCGCGTGACCTTTGGCCCGATGTCGTCCGGCGACGCGGCGGCACCATCGTGGAAAAGCAGCGGCGCGCAGTGGGATCTGGTGACCCACCAAGGGAAGATCGCCACCGTTTGGGAAAAGAACCTGCTTGCCAAGGGGAAGCATACCTTGAAACTCACCCGGCGCCAGCCGCTGCCTCACATAGTGGCCTTGCGTTTGGAAACCGATGCGGAATTTCCCGCAGATTGGCAGCCGCCCCGGTTCAAGGTGCGCGACATGGACCGCATCCCGGCCAAACACCGCGAGGCCTTCCTGTCTCAGGAAGGTGTGCAAGCCGCTCTGCCGCCGACGCTGGTGCTTCCGAAGACGAATGCCAGCGGGTCGCTGGTGATACCGGCCCATATCGTGCCAAGCCCGTGCCGGTGGGTACCTTCCCACCGAATGCGTGGGGGTTGCACGAAATGCACGGCAACGTCAGCGAATGGTGTGCGGACCGCTATGGCAATTACGACGATACCGATGCCGAAAAAAAGAAATCGGCTGAATCAGGTGCTCGCGTCTTGCGCGGCGGATCCTGGCGCAGTTATCCCGGTGCCTGTCGCTCCGCCTGCCGCCTCATGGAACGGGGTGCTTCCTTCAACGTCGGGTTTCGCGTGAGTTGTGCCGTGCCAACCAAGACCCCTTGAGCGAAAACCACCATGCGCCAACCTGCCTGATGGCCGCCTCGCCCAATACCGTTCAATTAAGAAATTCGAACCGCAGATGGACGCAGATGAACACAGATAAAATCAAAAAACCTCTCTTCATCTGCGTCTATCTGCGTTCATCTGCGGTTAAAACCCTCTTCTCTTCCTGCTTAATTGAACGGTATTGACCGCCTCGCCGCTGTCGCCACCATCCACACCTTCGGCCTCCCCCATGAGCAACATGTGCCGGCGCGAGCGAGTGCTGACCGCCATGCGGTGCGAGCAACCCGACCGTGTTCCCGCCGTCCTGTGGGGCAGTTACTACATCGTGCGCGGGCAATGCCGAACAACCGCTGCCGAAAAAAATCTTGGCAAAGCGGACCGGAGAGCTACGCTCACGCCGCATGAAAACCGCCGTGAAATCTCCCGATCCAGTCTCATTTCGAGGTGAACCGGAGATTTGTTCATCG
>JAPLUJ010000554.1:4625-7604 GCA_026397695.1 Verrucomicrobiota bacterium
CATCGTGGACGTTTTGCCGGTTCACGATGTTGGCGCTGCCGCTGGTCTGTCTTGCGGCGCTCTGCTTCTGTGGCGTTTGCGTTGCCGAGGACGGCAAGGATACGGGAATTCCTTCCTGGGCGAACGCCGCAAGGACCGGGGGGCGGCCAATCATCGACAGGCTGCAACCCATACCGTGCGATTCCGGATTTCGACAGGATGGGTACTTCGTCTGGTGTGGCGCGCTGATCCGCGTGGGCAAGCAATATCATCTGTTTGCCTCACGATGGCCGGAGGGCACGGGCGACCCGAAGAGCCTCGTCGAGATTTTGCACGGCTATCGCAAACATTCCGAGATTGTCCGCGCCATCGCGGACAACCCGATCGGACCTTATAAATTCCAGGAGGTGGTCCTGTCTGGTCGGGGGGACAACTTTTGGGACGGGCAAAGCTGTCATGGCCCCAAGATCGTCAGGGTCAACAACAAGTTTGTTCTTTTCTATCAGGGCATCGCCCGCAACTCCCCGCTGAGAAAGATCGGCTACGCGTGGGCGGATCGCATCGAAGGCCCCTGGCAACGCTGCGACCGCGAGATTCCATTGACGGAAGACGCCAACAACCCGGCGCCTTACGTTGGCCCGGACGGGTCGGTCTTGCTCGCCTACCGCACTCGCACACTGGTCATGCATCTGGCTAAGGCCAACGCTTTCGACGGAGACTACAAGCCCGTGGCGGAAAACATCTTCCCGGCTGGAATGCTCGAGGACCCCGATCTCTATTTTGTGGACGGCCAATATCACATGATTGTGGAAGACAACCAGGGGCTTCTTACCGGTTCGGCCAGGCACGGCGGGCATCTTGTTTCGCAGGATGGGATTCGATGGAAACCGTATGATCCCGTGAAGGTATATACCCATGACCTCAAATGGACGGATGGCACGTCATGGACCGCCACCCGCCGTGAACGCCCGACGATGTTCAACGACCTGACTGGAGCAAGCGGAAACGGCAACCCCACGCATTTGATTACCGGGGTGTTGCATAAAGGACATTCTTGGATCGTCGTGCAGGAAATCGGACAGAAATGATTGCCCCCCCAAAAAAAGTTCCTGGTAATCGGCCCCGACTTCGCCGCCGCCAAGATCCCCGACGACCCCCAAGCCCGCAACTTAGGAGACATGCGCAGTGTCAACTACGTGATGGACATCACGCCGGACTTCGAGGAAGTCCAATACCGGGTACGGAAATCGCAACGTAGCTGGAGCATCCTGCTCCAGACCGTGCCCGGTGCGTCCCGCTCCGCGCCGGATATCTCATCTCCATGGCGGAATGCCAACAGGCGGGACGGCTCGGCTGAGCTCGCCGAACGCGCCTGTCGGCCATGACAGCCGGGACGGCCAATCCTGTTCAATTAAGAAATTCGAACCGCAGATGGACGCAGATGAACACAGATAAAATCAAAAATCTCTCTTCATCTGCGTCTATCTGCGTTCATCTGCGGTTAAAACCCTTTTCTCTTCCTGCTTAATTGAACGGTATTGGCCGGGACGGCTATCCTCCCCAAAAAAAATCAAATTTCTGAAAATAATCCTTGCGTCCGCCAAAAAAAATTTTGAATGACCTCAGATCGTCGGAATTCCTCCATCCGCCCTTCCCACTCTCTCCATGACCCAGTCCGTCAGACATCCCCAGGGCCGCTGCGCTGACCACAGCACCGCTTCTCCTGTCTCCTGTCTCCTCCTGTCTCCTGTCTCCTGTCTCCGCAGTTAGTCACTCTTGCGGAGGTTGCGGCCGTCGATGTACTGGCCGGAGATGGTGAGGTTGTAATAACTGTGCGAGAACATCGGCCCGTGGTCGCCGGAAAATATCAGACCACCGGACATCGGCCCGCCGCGCGGGGACGCGTCGTAGTCATGACAGGCGACACAGTATTTGTCTAACAGCGGCTGGATGTCGCGGGGAAAGTCGATCAAGTCGGGGACATTGGCAAAAGGCTCTATCATGCTGGGCGGGCGTTGCAGGGCCATGACGTATTCCTTCTCACGCGCCGCCAGCGGACGCGGTTCATGCACACACATCCGGCCGGTGCGCCAGTCTGCGGGCATGGACCACAACACCGTCGAGTTGCCGAGATCATCTATCAGTTCGATGGCGTGATTGGTCGCGACGAGGAAGAGGTTTTCGGAAAGCGGATACGGATCGCGATAGTTGTGGCCCTTCGTAATGGTGCGGGCCATATCCTTCGCGTCAGGCCCTTGGTCTGGATCGATGATGGCGATGGCCCCGGCGTGCTCGGTCCGGCCATGGCCCGGCGAGAATGACGCCACGACTTTCCTCGTGCCGGGGATCGGTTTGGCGTCAATCATGACAACATTCGGGTGCTGGTTGCCGAAGAAGACCATCAGTCCCGTGCCGTCGGGGTTCATCGTCCAAAGATGGTGATAGCCGACCTGGCTGCGAGGCGAGCATCACTGCCAACCGGCGCTTTGGTCAGATCGAGGGGTCGGTCGTCACCCGCCGCGTGGCCGCAGAGAAGCCACACGGCTGCCAGTGTGAGGGATATGCCGGAGCGCATCATCGTCCGGCATGATATGTCGCGGTCCAATCGTTGCAATGGCAAAGTCGCAAGGAAAGTATAATCTTGCCATGCGTCCTCGGAGACATAGGTTGGTCGGCACAACGACCCGAACAATCGTCATCATGAACATCCACACCCAAAAACCACCGGTTGCCTTGCCCGTATCTATCAACCCGTTTTGCGCACGCTTGCCGGGTCTGGCGGTTGGTGTTCTGGCAATCGTCGCCCTGGCTGTGGTCGCCCGGGCGGAACCAACATCCTTGCCCCGCCCGCCAGCGGCCGCGGCAAGGACTGACGCGAACCAGAACGTCATCCTCGAGAACCAGAATCTGCGCATGGTTTTCGAGCGAAACAAGAACGGCTATGCGGCCGTTGTCGTCTCGGTTCATGACGGCAAAGAATGGCGCAGGATGGCGGTCAGC
>JAPLUJ010000006.1 GCA_026397695.1 Verrucomicrobiota bacterium
ACCGCAACCTTATAGCCAACATGCAGCAACTGTCGCAAGTTCGGATTGTAAAGGGGACACACCGGGTCGTGCCTTAACGCGGCGGCGAAGGCCGCCCCATCCCATCGTGACACCGCTTCAACTGCCGGAAGGGCGTTCCGGTCGATATCAATGACTTCCGCATACGGCCCGCATAACTCGTCGAACCGCCCCACCGCGATACGGTACACGTCCTTGGCGATGGCCAGCCCCTCGCCCCCGCCCTCCGCCAGACCGATGACCTCTTCAAGCCAGGTCGTGCCCGCCGTCTTCAGATGCAGACCGGCATCACATTTCCGCAAAACGGCGTTGATGGCGCCGTAAATCCTGAATTTATCACTGCCGGAATGCACGCTTAACTTCAGGTTCCCCGGCAAGGCAAACCGCTTGCAGGCGAACCGGACCACCGCCACATCAGCCTCAAATTCACGGGCAAATTGCCCGGCATCCCCCACATAATCAACCCCCTTGTTGAACCGCCCCGAAAACCGTGGCGCAATGGTCTGAGCGGGAATCCCCTCGTCGGCGATCGCCGCCAGAATTACCAGCAGCTCCGACGGCGTCTGGGGCGACATGGTTTCATCCATCGACACTTCCGTCACTAACCGGCCCACTCCCTTCGCCTGCTCCACCTTGCGATAAATCCGACCGGCCTCCTGCACCGCAAAAAGGTACTTTTCCGCCACCGCCACCAGCAAATCCCGGGTAATGGCCATCGGTTCATCCAGTCCCTCGACCGCGAGCGTCCCGCACAATCCGCCGTGTTTCGCCACGAACGCATCCACCGCTCCGGCCTCGGCCGCCGTCCCAATGGCGCTGGCAACATCCAGCGTAAAGAAGTCGCTCGAGTCGATAAAGCCGTCCACCGTCTTGAAGTTGATGTGATCGGCATCTACAAAATAGGGAAAGGACCACCCCGCCGCCTTCACGGCCTCATCGGCGGCCTTGCGGACACTGGCCGGCTCGGTGTGGATGATTGAATGCTCCCGGAACGACTTGTTCCAGACGGGCGACACGGCGACCCTCTCCTTGCGCGCCCGCGTCAGCGCCGCCAGCTGGGCCTGCCCCTCGCGCCCGAAACGATCCCCCACACCCATTGTATATTTTGGCAACTGCAACGTCATGGTTCGAGTCCTTTCCCCTGTTCTCATGCCGGTCATATGAGGCCGGCCTATTCCTACACTATGCCTGGCGCGCACTCATCTCGGCCGCCGTTTCCAGGATGGCCGTGACCTTCGCGTCCGAAACCTTGTCATCCATATTGACGCAGCACAGCCCCGTCAAGGCTGGATCGCCGGCATCAGCCACAAGCCGTCTCACAACCGCCTGAATTTCCCCAATAGTCTGGCCCACCAGCTCGACAGGGCTCAACCGGATATTCAGGAAGGTGTCCGGCAAAGCCGCACGGAGAATCTTCAGATCCCCGCCCCACCCCACATCGAGAAACGCGAGTTTCGGGATCTTTGCAAACGCGCCGGCATAACGATGGGGATCGGCCCCGCAATAGTGGATGCCGAACACGTCATGTTTCCGGCTCCACGCCTGGTCAATCGGCATGAGGAAGGCC
>JAPLUJ010000120.1 GCA_026397695.1 Verrucomicrobiota bacterium
GCCCTGCGCTGTGGTTCGGGAATGGGTTTGATCGCAGTAGGGGCTGTCTGCTTGGCGGAGGCGGGAGAGAAGAGCAACAGTGCGTTACCGGAAACCGTCACGGTGTCGCGTGACGTTCTGCTCGACCACATCTACGGCGGATGGGTGGGGATGCTCATCGGCGGTCTTGAGGGACTTCCCCACGAGAACAAGTACAACGAGAAACCACGCGAGACTCTGCCAGACTTCAAGTATCTGCCTGACGGTGCCCGCACGGACGATGACAACGATTTCGAGTGGACGCATCTTTACTTCATGGACAAGGAACGGATATGCTGGGCGCCGGAAATCCGTTACGACGCGCAGAACAAGAACTATCTCATCGCCACGCGATTCCCAACGGCAACGGCTACACCCGCGAAACGTGCATCGCCCGGATGGAGTTCGAAGCGGACGGACGTTTCTTCAAAGGAATCTGCCGCTGTAAAGTCGAACAATAGAAGGAAGGGCTGACATGAGAAACAAGAAGCTGATTTTCTGGGCAGTCACGGCGGCGCTCGCCGGTTTTCTGTTCGGGTTTGATGCTGTTGTAATTTCCGGTGTTGAGCAGAAGATACAGGCGCTCTGGCATCTGAAGGCCGGGCTTCACGGGTTGGTGGTCAGCATGGCGTTGTGGGGGATGGTTGTCGGTTCGCTGATCGGGGGTTGGCCGACGGAGAAGTGGGGACGCCGTCCTACGCTGATGTGTATCGGAGTTCTGTTTCTTGCCAATGCGCTGGGTTCCGCGCTGGCTCCTGATGTGTATACCTTCATGTTCTTCAGGTTTATCGGCGGGCTCGGCGTGGGTATCTGCACTGTGGCGGCCCCGCTTTTTATTTCCGAAATTGCGCCGCCTGCCAGCCGCGGCCGGCTGACGGGTATGTTTCAGTTCAATATCGTGTTCGGTATCCTTGTTGCATTCATGTCGAACGCATTGTTAAACGGGGTCCTTCGGCTACATCATCTCTCTTGGGCTCTGTGCGTGGGCCTTTCAGACGGGGAATGTCACGGTTGTGGCGCCCAGTCTTTTCGGGTTCATTGCCGCCCATGCAATCGGGCAGGGCACGGTGATCTGGGTATTGATCAGCGAGATATTTCCCAACAGGAACCGTGCGGCCGGTCAGACTCTGGGCAGTTTTACCCACTGGTTCTTTGCGGCCTTGATGACCCTGATTTTCCCCGTCATGGCTGAGATATTTGTCCCGTCCGTGATCTTCGGCTTTTTCTGCTTCATGATGGTTCTACAGCTGGTCTGGGTTAAGTTCATGGTGCCCGAGACGAAGGGCCGGTCGCTGGAGGAAATCCAGAAATCCTGGGAATCCGGCACGTAATAGACCGACGCAATCGCAGAGGAGTTGAATCAATGAGAAGAACCGCGAAATGGTTGCTATTGTTTCTGGGTGCTCCATTGCTGGTGCCAGCTGTCGAACCGGCGCGTCCAAACACGGCGGAGTCAAGTTCAACTGCGTGTTCCGCAAGGATCCCCCCTCCCTGTATCCCGACACCGCATTCCCGGGCTATCCCGGTCCGTTGGCCGGGATTGTAACGCTTCTGAATGTCTATTTCAAGAACCCTGCCTTTCATCCAAAAGTTCTGCTTCTTAACGCTGGCCTCCATGACGTCGGCAAGAAAATCGCCATAGACACCCGCGGCAAACAAGCCGACACCGGGCAACGTGATCATCCTGCCCGCGAAAAAATAGCACTCGTCCGCCGCCGGGGTTGCCGCCAACTTCCCCCTCGTGCCTAACTTTTCCGACCCCGTCCAATACACCCCGGCAAGCAAATCCATTCCACCAATAAATCAATCATGAAGAAGATCATCGCAACAATCGTGGGCATGGTGACCGTTTCAATCGCGACGGCCGCGGAACAGGAACCGGGATGTGCGCCCGGAGCGCCCGGAGTGGTTGCTGGAGGCGCTCCAGCCGCCCCGGAAGCGAATCAGGAAAAGGCGCAGCCGGCATCGGCGATCCAGGCGGCCGTGGTGACGAAAAAACGCGACTATCTGCTGACCCGGGCATTGAAGGATGGAAAGGCCGCAATCAAAGAGGCCTTGGCCAAAGAAAGCAAACCGCCGGTCAATCCGCCGGAAGTCGATTTGGAGCTGGAACTGAAAAACGGCGGCGACAAGCCGGTCGTGATGGTATGGGGTGGAGACCAGAGCCGGATCACCTTGTCCCTGAAAGGCCCGGGGGCCATCAATGGTTCCTGGCCGATGATGATGACGATGGATTTCCAGATGGGAGCGGAAATCAAGCTTGCACCCGGGGGCATCCACCGGGTGCCGATCAAGTCCCTCGGCTTCGGCCCGCGCAAGATCGTAAGCGGCGGATGCTGGTGGACCGCACCTGGCGAATACACATTGACGGTGGAAGGGAATTTCACCCGCAACGACGAGGCCATCCCGTTCTCGGCCCCGCCCGTGACACTCAAGGTTTCAGAGCCGAAATGAAAATATCACTCACAGCCGTTGCCCTTTGCAGCCTGCTTCTTGTTATTTCACGCCCGGCACGCGCAGCCGATGACAACGCTTGGCAACTCAAGGTCCGGGAAAAAGGCGCAACCGTTTTTTCCCGCCCCCGCGGCGGATCTGATATACTTGAGCTGAAGGCCACCGGCACTATTGATGCCCCGCCGCCTGCGGTTTTCAAAGTGCTGTCTGGCCAGTTGCTGACATGAATCCAAAGTTGCATATGGACGCCATCTTCTGGAATGATCGATACTCTGTCGCCGGTCATGTTTATGGCGAGGAACCCAATGCGTTCGTGGCGGAAGTCGCACCGCATATTCCCGCCGGACCGGTGTTGTGCCTGGCAGAAGGCGAAGGACGCAACGCGGTCTATCTCGCCACGTTGGGCCACCGTGTCACCGCTGTGGACCAATCGGAGGTTGGTCTGGCCAAGGCGCGTCGTCTTGCAGATACACACGGCGTGGAAATCACAACAGTTACCGCCGATCTGGACTGCTACGACATCGCTGTCGGTGCCTGGGCGGGCATCATCGCGACCTTCGCGCATTTGCCTCCGGCCGTGCGTCGCCGGATCCACCACGACGTGGCGGCCGGCCTGATGCCCGGTGGTGTATTCATTCTCGAAGCCTACACGCCCGCACAACTCGCGTTCGACACTGGCGGGCCGAAGACATCATGAGCGAATCATCCTCCCCCAACTCTCACACCCTTCAGCCCGGAACAGTCAAAGGGCGGCCGTTGTCCTTCCGGCCGAGCTGGATGAAGAAGGGCACGGCGCGCCTCGCCCAGTCGGCGGCGTCCGGGTAATGAGCGGCCTCGCCGCCGAAGCAACTGCGGAGCATGTCGGTGTCGATGATGCCCGGATTCATCGGGATGATGGAGACCTTGCCGCCGGTGTCCCGGGCTGCGGCCATGGACAGGCCTTCGATGGCGTATTTCGTGGCACAATACGGAGCCACCCCGGATGAAGTGCTGCGGCCCCAACCGGAGGAAAAGTTGACGATCACCCCGCTGCCGCGTTCGAGCATCGCAGGCAGCAGGTGGCGCATCATGGAGGCGGTGCCTTTGATGTTGATGTCGATGATGCGGCTGAAATCCCCGGCACCAATCTCCCAAAGCGGTGCCGGGGCATTCATGATGGCGGCGTTGTTCAGCACCAGATCCGGCGGTCCGAAGCGCTTCAGGACGGCCGCACAAAAGGACGCGACATCGGCTTCACGCGAGACATCGCAGACCTCGAAAAAATGGGGCGGCGCGATCTGCTGCCGGAGTTTGGCGATCCGCGGCTCATCACGTCCGCAACCGGCGACCTGCCAGCCCGCATCGATGAAGACGGGAATCATGGCACGGCCGAGACCGCGGGTACAGCCGGTGATGACGACGGTTTTCAGTTTCATAAATCAAAGCTGCGGAGCCTACTTGCTACCGGGGCGTTTGCAAGCCATGCTCCCGGCATGAAGAATCCGGCAGTGACACTGATGATGATCATCGGGGTAAGCATTTCACATCGATGAGTTCGAGTTTCTGTCCGAAATTGGGATGCTGGTTTGAAGGTCTGGCATGAAAGTCTTGCGGGGAACCGGATACAGAAGAAGCTCGGGAATGGAAACAACCGCCACGCTTGCATTGATGAAAGCGATCAGACACATCCCCCACGACAGCATCCTGATCCCTGAAGCGTACCGTGACCAGTTCACCTTGACGGATGCCGGGTTGCTTCAGGAACTGCTGCGCATGACCGACCTGCACACTGCGGATCTGTTCGGCGGCGGTTCCGATTGCGATGTGGTTTTTCCCGTATCAAGGTTGCTCGTGGACGTTGAGAGGTTTCAGGACGACGCCCGGGAACCCATGGCTGCCCGCGGCATGGGCGTGCTCTACTCCCGCACTCATGATTTGAAACCGCTGCGGCGGGAACTCAGCCTGGAGGAACGCCTGGAACTTCTGGACAACTACTACCATCCGCACCATGCGCTGCTCGGGCAACGTGTGAATGAGGCGCTGGCGGCGCAGGGATGGGCACTGGTCATCGACTGTCATAGTTTCCCGTCGCGGCGTCTGCCGTATGAGATCGGCGGGGAGGGACCACGACCCGAAATATGCATCGGCACCGACCCGTTCCACACTCCGTCTCAGCTCCGGCAAGCTGCGATGGAAGGCTTCCTCGAGGCCGGATTCTCCACAGCCCTCGACACGCCTTTTTCGGGTGCCATCACTCCGTTGCAACACTACGGAAAAACCCAGCGCGTCATGGCTCTCATGATCGAAGTCCGCCGCGATCTCTATATGGATGAGGAAACAGGAGAACCCGGTGAACAATTCGATGATGTCCGGGACAAAGTCCAAATAATGATAGGGAGGTTGTGTGCCGTTTGTCCCGGTCTGCGGGACTCTGCCAGATAGTACTCATGTCATTGCCACTACCATGAATGAGACCAACCCATGTCATCGAGGTCAGTGGCGCATCACGGAGCGCTCGCTCAAAGCTCTCGCCGGGACTCCTGAGTGGCAGGAGTTCGCGCGTTCCTGGCAGGCGTATGGCGATCCCGATACGCCAATCACTCCCGAGTGGGTCTATGGGGCAGAGGGCAAGTTGTCCCACCTCTGGCCCACCGCCTGGGACTCGCCGGAAACGATGAGATCCGATGTCTCGTGCAATCATGGCGGCGGTGTGCCCATGTCGGTTATCAACGCGCTAGTGGAACTCAGTGGCCCCGTTGGCGCACAAGGAGGGTGATCTGAAAATTTCCGATCTCCATGGCAGCGACAAATCATGGTTTTCGCCCGGCCGCATCTTCGTTCCCGAATCCACCGACCCGCGACCCGCAGCAATTCAGTTGCCCGGAACTCCTTAGCTGGGTTATCAGGTAAATTTCCAACAAGATTTCTTGGCAAGGAGGCTCGGAAGGCTATTCTCCGCGTTTGAGGCCTTCCCCATGAATCCGGTTGCAAACTCCCGCCCCTTGCCCACATCCGCCGTTCGGAGGATCCCGTCTCTGCTTTTCCATTGCCCCTTTTCCCGCCCTCCGTTCCAGCCCGCTCTTGAAAGGGCCTTCACCACACAAACCATTTCCTAGCAGTTGAATATTTTCGACATTCTTTTCTCTTCGAACCGAAGCCTCACAGAGGAGCATGTCACAGGGTTTCTCAGCTGGCTGCTTGATCCAACCCAAACCCATGGGGCGGGAACGGTTTTTCTTGAACGCGTCTTCAAAGCCAGCGTGCTAAAGACGCATCCCGCACCAAATTTCTTCTCTGATTGGTTGAACCCCCATACCGTCGCTTATCGTGAGGTGAAGACCGCGGTTGAAACGATGACTGAGCGTGAAG
>JAPLUJ010000161.1 GCA_026397695.1 Verrucomicrobiota bacterium
CACTCCCTGATCGGCTTGCTCACACAGGTGCTGGGAAGACCTTTGGGAGTTGAACCGCGTGGCTAGGAAAGACCTAAGGCGTGTGAGAAAATTGTCACGATGTCTCCGCGCCTTCTGGGTTCAATCAACTTTGGACATTGATGATATATGAAACTGTTATGGAATTGCCAGCAAGTCGAAAAATCCGTGCAATACTTGGTCAAAAAGATCACCGTCTTGCCAATCCAACTCCAGCTCCAGATTGCAGCGTGAACCAATCCCCAGCCATAAGCGCCCGTGATGCGGCGCTCGCCCTCACCCGCCGCCTGCAAGCCGCCGGGCACGAGGCGTTGTTCGCCGGCGGCTGCGTGCGCGACCGTCTGCTAGGCCATGCGCCGAAGGATTATGACATCGCCACCGCCGCCCTGCCCGCCCAGGTCATCGCGCTTTTCCCGGGATCCAACGAGGTGGGTGCGCACTTCGGTGTGGTCATCGCCAAACACGGCGGCCACCATGTGGAAATCGCCACGTTTCGCACCGATGGCAGCTACCGCGATGGGCGGCGGCCCGAAACCGTCACGTTTTCCACCCCGTTGCAAGATGCACAACGGCGCGATTTCACCATCAACGGGTTGTTTGAAATCCCGGAATCCGGCGAAGTCATCGATTTCGTCGGCGGTCTAACCGACATTCAGGCGGGCGTGATCCGCGCCATCGGCGATCCTGTGGCACGCTTCACCGAAGACGGCCTGCGCTTGCTGCGGGCTGTGCGATTTGCCACCACGCTGGGGTTCACCATCGATCCGCGAACGGACACGGCCATCGGGCAATGCGCCAGCCTGCTAGACCGGATATCCCCCGAACGCATCCGCGACGAGTTTTCCAAAATCCTCAAGTCGCCGCGCCGCCGCGCCGGCATCGAGCACCTCGTGAACACCGATTTGATCCGCCATTTCATGCCCGAGGTGCTGCCGATGATCGGCTGCGAGCAACCGCCGGAATGGCACCCGGAAGGAGATGTGTACACCCACACCCTGATCATGCTCGGGATGCTCGCGCCCGACGCGCCGCTAGAGTTATGCCTCGCCGTGTTGTTGCACGACGTCGCCAAGCCGGCGTGCCGCACGATCGATGACGATTCCGCTAGAATCCGCTTCAGCGGCCATGACTCGATGGGCGCGGAAATCACCGAGTCCATCCTGCGCCGGCTCCGCTACCCGAACGACACCGTCGCCACCGTGGTGGCCATGGTCGCCCGCCACATGCAATTCATGAACGTGCAAAAAATGCGCGTCGCCACATTGAAGCGCTTCATGGCCGCGCCCACCTTCACCGGGGAAATGGAACTCCACCGCGTCGATTGCGCCTCATCTAACGGGTTCACCGATAACTACGAATTCCTCCAGGCCAAGGCGGCGCAGTTCGCCGCCGAACCGCTCATGCCGCCGCCCTTGGTCACCGGCCGCGACCTGATCCGCCTGGGCCTCTCACCCGGCCCGCGCTTCAAGGAAATCCTCGAAACCATCCAGACCGAACAACTCGAAGGAAGAATCCCCGACCGTGCAGCCGCGCTCGCGTTCCTGCGTGCACAAAATCCCGAAAATAATGCGTGAACCGCAGGCGGGATTGTGATGGGATCCAGCA